>DATIIA010000049.1:0-6104 GCA_035480115.1 Candidatus Anderseniibacteriota bacterium
TACTCGTTTTTTCAGAGAACAATCTGCATATACGCATGAAGCATATAATCAACTCAAGAAGCAAGAAAAAAATATTTTAGATGAAAAAAGAATTATATTGGTCGGTATCACCCCTGATCAAAAAACAAGTTTAAATGCATATCTTTTTCGCCTCTATGCGAAAAATCCGAACGCAGATATTATATACACAGATGTCCCACCTAGTAATACAGAAAAGGGGGATATTGTTATTACTATGACAGGTATTATTCCGTATTATCCTGAAAGCGAGAAATAATGAATATACACTATAAACCACACTTACTTGGCATAGGACTTGTGCTTGTCACTTGGCTCGCTTTTTTTAGTCCGATTATATCAGGACAGCAAATGTATTTTTTAGATGATCTAAAAATCATCTATTACCCTATTGAGAGCGTATATGCACAATTTCAGCACAACTGGCAGATTCCAACTTGGAGCAATGCATTCGGATTCGGACAACCACTTATTGCATGGGGCCAGTTGGGATTTTTCACACCAATACACGTCATTCTCCGAGCTCTGTATATTCCTCCGATTATTTTGCTTCAAGCATCTGTCGTTCTCTATTTCTTGATCGGGAGCATATGCATGTATATTTTTTTACGAAGGAGACTTTTTCAACCCGCAGCGGCTAGCTTAGGTGCAATTCTTTTTGCATACTGTGGTTTCTCTATTGGACACTTAAACCATGTAAATTTTTATACCAGCACGATGGTAATGCCAATATTGCTTATCGCAATTGATGCATTTATTAAAAAGCCTACGTTTCAAAGAGCAGGGGTAGTCGCCCTGACTGCTGCCATAATTGCAATGAGCGGACAACCTCAAGTAGTGGGATACGTATTTTTCGTATCACTTATTATCGGCCTCGCCATCTATATTCCAACGATAAAACAAAATTTTGCACAAGCAGGGAAGACGGCCGGATTAACAATACTTGCAGGGATCATCGCCCTCTGCTTATCGTCATTCGCAATTTTCCCGCTTGAGGAATTTGTCCCAAACACGGATCGAGGAGCTGGCTTGCCGTATGAAGAATTATTTGAATTTAGCTATCCGCCATACGAAACAATTACACTTATCTTTCCCTATTTCTTTGGAGATCATGCGAACTATAACGGTCCGAAAGGATTCCAAGAGCTAGCTGCATATACAGGAATTATTCCAATAATGCTTGCGGGAATGGCGCTTACGCAGTGGCGCACAAGGAAAAACGAACGCATTGCAGGAATTGTACTGGTCATCGTCGGCATAGCACTTGTACTGGGAAGATATTCCCCAGTCTATCATTACCTGATTGACAATCATTTTATAAAAACAATAGGCGTCGTAGGAAGGTTTGTATTCTTTTTTGATATTGGAATTTTGTTGCTTGCAGTACTTGGATTGCAAGATATTATTGATTTAAAAAAGAAAAATTGGATGGCAAAATCGGTTGCAATAGCTGCTGGACTGCTAGCACCAATTCTTCTTATAGCGCTTCCATTTGGTATATATGCTTCGTACACGCCTAACGCCACTGCAAGACTATTAGAACTCCTATCATGGCACCAAATAAGTATCTGGTTATTGATAGGCGGTATACTCGTAGTACTTATTTCAGTATTTCGTAAAACATACTGGGCAATACCAGCTATGCTCGCATGTACTCTTTTGGCATATGGGTGGAATTACAATCCGAGAGTGCCGACGAAAGAAGCATTAGCGACTTCTCCTTTTATCGCGGATTTAAATCAATTCAAGCAAGAAAATAACAACATACCTGCACGTTTATTTGCAGCAGAGCATCTTCCTGTTACAGGCAACCCGCATGTAAAACTTACGCTTACGGATTATATTTCGCCGAAATTCTCAGTATTCCAACCGCTTATTATTACTCGCCCAAATTTATCTTGCTTGACAATTCCAATTCAAACAGACTCTCCGAAAGTAACCTATATGGACATCATGATACGTTCTGGTTTTGATGGAACCATTTGGTATAAAAAAACAATTTCATCAGAAGATGCATTTAAGCTTACCGACCAAACTATATGTTTCCCGCAGATTCCGGAAAGCAACCAAAAGAATCTCATGCTTTCGTTCACGAGCGATCAAGATACAAACATGAAAGTATTTTCAAGCCCAAGTATCAATGACCAATCAGACGTATATTTTATGAGAATACAGAAACCCACGCCGAAACAAATCGAAAATTCTAGAAAGCCTTTAAGTATACAATATACTCCTGAGTATCCCATCACGAATGATCTCGATAATGCGCTTTTAATGAGAAATATTCAGGCAGTTGCAGATGTATCTAGTGCAAGTTGGATTAGTGCATTATCAATAGGATCGTATAGAGCATTTATTGATACATTTTTTGCAAATGATGCTGATAGCCCATTTGATGGCGATGGAATCCATGCGCTTACTCGGAATCGATCAATAGTAAATTTAGTAGGCGTTACACATTTTACGCAATCACTCGACTACAGCCAGACAAATGACCCTATGATCGATGCTGGGTATAAAGTGGTAAATACAGCAGATACGGGAGATAGCCTTGTCAGGCTGTATCAAAATCCAGAAGCATATCCAAAATCATTTATTGTACCGACTGCAAAGTTTGTACCTGCAGACGATGAAGCAAGAGCACAAATGAGAGATGGATTCGACCCGAAAAATCTTGTATTTCTTTCAGGGCCCACGCCTCCAGACCTTACAGATAACCAGCCGAATATATCCTTAGAAGCATCTTCAAAAATTCTCATATACACAGATACTCGTGTAGACGTTCAAGTTACATCCAATAAAACTGCGTACTTAGTAGTGACTGATTCGACGCTGCCTGAATGGCAAACATACATAGACAACAAACCAGCACTTCAACTCAAAGCAGATACTATATTCAAAGCAGCACAAGTTCCTGCAGGCAATCACATAGTATCGTTTAGATACGATTCGCCCGCAATTCATACATCAGAAGAACTAACAATAGCTGGCATTATTGCAGTAGTTGCAATTTACGGAAGCGCGCTAGTAAGAAGAAAGAAAAAAGTATAATAAAAACCGCCTTTTTTAGGGGCGGAGTTGTTGGTTTCCGTTTTTAATAGAACTATTACATTAACGAGAGACGTTTCTGAAGAATAGAATCAATGCGTTGCCTCGCTGCATACATTTCAGCTGTTGGGAGACAGACAGTAATATCCCCATCTTCAGCGTAGGCATTATCGCTAGGAGTTGATCCACGAACGTCCATTCCGTACAGATGGAGCTGGTTGTCCCAAATCGGACTTCCGGAATATCCTGGGCGACTCACCATGGTTAAAGCCCGACATCCAATGAACCCTTGTTGCTCGAACTGAACACGTTCGTTAAGATTTTCGATCGGCACAACATGGGTATTCTTTTGAGAAAATTTGCAAAATACAATCTGCCTACGATCGCGGACTGTTTGTGATGTAACATCAACCTTATATGTCCTTCTAAATGGATCACATTGATTCCTGGCATTATACAGGGTCATTCCATCTGTGATTTGAAAATTTCCTGCATGCAATGTGAATGGTTGAGTAGGCGCATTCAAAGGATCATGAACCAGAAGAAATGCAATATCGCTTTCTGATTCTGGATCTGGAATTGGGCTACCCATACAGGTCAAAGTTGTGATTTTCGGATTTTTAAATGCCACTGTACTCATATAGGCTCTAGTTGAGAAAAAACTCACTGCGTGTTTACACGTCACAACAAGTCGCAATCCCTTTCGAAATCTTTCGACCACAAACCCCATTGATCTTGGGTAATCAAGTCCTTTTCTTACGAGTAAAGGACTAGGCTTCTCCAAAAATGTGATTGTAACAAGTGGGTTTGTATTTCCACTTAACATGTCACGGACAACCCTTGCTTCAGGCGGATAATCGTTTGTATTGTTTTTCACAGTATTCCTTTGTAAAAAGTGCGAGGAAATTTGATTCCTAAAAATCCAACAAGAGGAATGCAAATCATATATTATAAACGTAAAGAAGTCAATACTAATTTACTTTTTTATAAATTATTTCAATAACTTTTCTTCTAACTCCGTTGCAATGTTGCCATCAGTACCGTGAAATAGCATTTGGATCGCGAGAGAGCCGGCTTTAGGTTTTGCATCTGTAACAGTACCTGTTCGAGAAAGATATATCGGTGTCGAGCGGTAATTAGTTTGTGAATATCGAATAGACGGATATGGTTTTGCGGTTCCAATTCCGCGTACCGTAATAAATACATGCTCTCCTTTTGATAATTGCAGCGAATCTGGGAATAATACTTGCTGCCACATGGTATCTTTTGTGTCATTTAAGGGGATAGTAGTGCTGTATATAGATGGGCCAGTAATTGTTTTAGACACGCTGATACTAAACACACCTTGATCGGATTGCCCAAAATGCGTTGCAGGTAAAAATTGGAATCCTGCTACTCCCTCATGATCAATTGATATTTCCTGAACTGCAATTAAACTTGAATCTAAGTCGCCAATCGTACTTGAATAACTCGGCTTTGCATATACCCAGACATATTCTTTCCCGGCAACTTTTACAACGTATACTGGATTCTGTTTTTTGAAATACTCATCAATAAAATCATTGGAATAATATGCAGGGTCTCGACCAAACATATTTTGATATAAAACAATATAGCTAACAGGATTTTGAGTCGCAGATTGAATGTGGAGTACTGTTGCACTAGTGAATGCAGCAAGCTCTTCGGGATACCACGATGCTACAACAGCATTTGGATGATTCTTATTGAGCCATGCAGCAACTTGATCAAGCCCTTCCCCCCATCCCAATTCTTGGCTTAAGTTATCTTTAAAAAATGGATTACTATATGCAATTTCATAGGGATGATATGAAGCAACTATAAACATGAGATATACAATACAAGCAAAAGCTATAAGTTTGTCATTCCCGCGAAAGCGGGAATCTAAGCGTATTCGACGTGGATCCCGGATCAAGTCCGGGATGACGGACGCAAACCACATAACACCGTATGCAGCTAGTACGTCCACGGCGAAGAAAACAGTAATAATATATCTGTCCCCTTTCTTCGCACCAAGCGTCATCATTGCAATAAATCCAAATAAATATACAATCATGAGCACCATTTCTTTCGGCATCTTTTTTTTATGTATCAAAATTATAACTGCAATAATTCCGATAATTCCAAAAACGAACGTAACTGGATTTGATCGATCCAATAAAGCATACGGATAATGCATTGGGTCAAGATTATAATCCAACTCACTATCATGAGGAGTCACGGCAGCAGCAACTACATCTCGCTTTAACTCAAGCACATTCCCTGATGGATTGGGAACCCATAACAGCGCAGGCCAAATCAAAAGCGTAATGACAAGTCCCATTAAAATCCATACTAAAGCATCTCGAATACGATCTTTGATAAAAGACCACGTCAGTATTGCTTTCGGATGATATATAGCAAGTGACATGAGAAGAAATGGCATGATAAAAATAGCTGGAACTTTTGTCAGAATTGCTAAAATAGATAGCACGGCACTCGCAATAAGCCAGCTACGTTTTAGTGTTTGGGCATATAGTATTGTTGCGAGAACAGCTAGCGTCAAAAAACTCCCCATCAGTACATCAACATGAACAACTCTGGAATAGCCAATAATAAATGGGTCAAAAGCGATAAAGAGCGTAGATAGAACTGCTAGGAATCTATTTTTGAAAACAAGGAGCAATAAAATAAATATCGCCGGAATAGCCAGTGAATTTAAAAATGCAATGGAGAATTGCGTTATTTTTACGAAATAAATCAGGTTGATATCAGCATATGATATATGTGAGGTCGCTGATTTAAACATGACAGCTAGCCCGGATATCCAAAGCGTCGTAACCCCAGGATGGGTTGTCTGGAGCATGTCGTTAAAACGTAAGTCATGAAATGCGCGAACAAATTCATATGAACGGCCAATCCATGTTTTCTCGTCTGCTGTTAGAAATGTTCCAAGCCCTATAATGCGCGGAATCAGGGCAAATACAAAAAGGCCAACTGCTAGAAAAGCGTCTATTTTATGGGTTCTTATAAGCTTGAAA
>DATIIA010000050.1:0-4638 GCA_035480115.1 Candidatus Anderseniibacteriota bacterium
TTTCATGCATGCATTATACGCTAGGCGCCAAGATTGACAAATGGTGTTTTTTCTGTACCATATACATTGCTGATGGGTGGATAATCGCTCGATCCGCCACCTGGCGGAAGAGAGGAAAGTCCGGACACCTCCCGCCACATGGCGGGAAAAAGGTGACAGGTAATACCTGCCCCCCGTCTCCGCCACCTGGCGGATACGGGGAGGGAAAGTGCAACAGAAACATACAGCTTTTATTAGCAATGGTGAAATCGTGGGGTAAGAGCCCACGCCATATACGGGTAACCGTACATGGGTGCAAACCCCACTTGGTGCAACCTCAAGACGTCTGCCTTTTTGGTGGACAGGTAGAGGGCAAAGATTCAACCAGCGATGGTTGAACAAGACAGATGATTATCTTTAACGACAGAATCCGGCTTACAGCCCATCGGTATTATGTAAAGACCTCGCTCACGCGAGGTTTTTGCTATTGACAATTAGTCATGTTTCAATATATAATACACAAAGTACATTCGCACCTTGTTAACCTAACCAATCCACCCCTTTCCCGCGTTTTGAGGAGAATTGACCATGAACACGACGATCGACACGACGGAATTGGATTTCGTTCTTGGAACCTTAAGAGAGCAAGCTCTCTCAGGTGAGATAACGCTTGACCAGCTCCGCTGGTATAGCAATCTCACGAGAGAACAGCGAGATGCTCTGATGGAAGATGAGGAGGAGGACGAAGATGATGACGAGCAAGACCAGGCTCCGATCGACATCCTGCGTCCCATTCTCTCATCCCTTACCCTCGCCGCCACGGATGGTACGGAAACCATCCCGAATGCAGCAAGCGTGTTCACCGGCTACATCGATCCGGATTTCCGAAATTGGGGTGCCGATGAAGCAAGTGGTCCAACAGCGGAAACTCCGGTTGTTGTCCACGAGATGGTAAAGGACACAACCTTCGCACAGATGTTCGGATCACTCGGTGTTCCAACGGAACAGCTTTGCATGACCCAAAGCCAGATCATCCGATTCTGCCAGGATCACAGACAGCACCTGCGAACGGGCGGATATGCGACGTTCTTCCTCTTTAAATCGAGGGGGAAGTTCTTTGTTGCCGTCGTCTACTTCCGTGGCGATGGTCGCCTCGAGGTGGGTGTCTGCCAGTTCGAGTACGACCTTGTCTGGTATGCCGACCGCCGACGTCGTGTGGTTGTTCCGCAACTGGAACACTCAGTGCCTTAACCTCGTTCCCTTTGTCCCTTGGGTTCTTAAGTACCTTACCGTACTTCAAGAACCTGAGGGCTTTTTATTATCTTTTCGCATCCAGCGCTTCGTTTACCAGCTTGTCCGCTTTTGCATTCTTACTTCTCGGTACATGTTGAAATGTTACCGAAGAAAAATAAGTAATAAGCTTTTTTATTTCAGTAAGCAATAGCTTAAGCTCTTCATTTTTTACCCGATATTCTCCCCGTACTTGCTTAACTACAAGCTCGCTATCTAAAAAACATTGCAATTCTTGTATCCCTTGTTTTTTTGCAGCAGCAAGACCAGCCAATAAGGCTTTATATTCTGCTTGGTTATTTGTCGCCGTCCCAATATATTCCCCATATTCAATCGGCACGCCGCCAATATGAGACAACAAGAAACCAATTGCGGCGGGGCCGGGATTACCCCGAGCTCCGCCGTCAGTAAATAACGTTCCTCTCTTCATCTAGCTATTAGCAGCAACTGCACTTGGAAGCCATTAATTTTGTTCCTCCGATAATGAGGAGCAACACAGGCCAAATAACAGCAACAGCACTTTCTCCTAACACGCCCCATGTCCCTAGCAAGAATGTAAGCGCAATTAAGATAATGCAAACTGGAACTGCCTTATGATGCGGGCAATTGCATTTCTTTCCGCCACAATTACACCCTTCGCAATGCTTTCCCATATCTCCTTGAACATTTTCCATAGTTTTATGTGAAATGATTAATAATAATTACTTCTTCATATTACATCATGCGACTAATAAATGGAATCATCTGCAACCGTTCCCAAAACACATCGAATGACGTCTTTTTACACTGAGAAACAAGGGCAAAAATATCTTCATCTGATAAACCCGTAGCTGCCAGATTCTTTTGATTTACCATGTAGTACATAATCGATGCAGGGTTTTCAACATGACCTAATCCTAGCGCATGGCCGAGCTCATGTTCTAATACCAACTGCAAATCATTATTCTTCGAAAACTCATATATAGTAATTGACTTGCCTGTATATTCACCTTGATCAAATTCTCTCTGGGCTGCATATAGCTGATTAAACTGTTGAGCATTTGCATTATAGGTGTGTACTATTTGTTCTTCTTTTGTTGCAAGCGCATTTACAGAATCAGCTAATTTATTCACTGCCAGACGCTCCTGTTCTAATTGGCTATATTCTTTTTTAGAATCTTGCACATCTTGCAAATATGCGTTCTTGGCCGAAGTATACGCTGCAAGAGCCTGGGTGTATTGACTCTGCGTTTTCTTTTGTTGAGACGACATTGTACTTAGCGTATTAGATAATGCATTGGCTTGGTCAGTCACTTGCTGTCTCGTATCATATACAAGATTAATAGTGAAATCTGAATGCGGCGTGTATGAGAATAATTGTTTTCCTGTATGATCTTCCCAAATATGTTCTGCTTTTTCTATAGATTGCAAAAATTGTTCTCGCGACACATGAAATTGAGGATCAACTTGCCCAATCGTATATGAAATAGGGCGGGAACATGGCGCGGGGAATAGAAAAAGGACAGCACCATAAAAAACTCCAGCGATTACAATATATGGCAGCAATACTCCGATAATTTTCATATATACTAATTATATGGAAAAACATATAGAATTGCTAAAAAAACAACTTGAAACAACGCGAGAACAATTTTGGAATGTTGATCCAAACGCAGGCCAGCTTATACAGGCACTTATATATAGCCATCAACCAAAGCACATTCTTGAAATTGGAACTTCAAATGGATATAGCGCCATCATCATGGCTGAAATTGCATCGCAATACGGAGGCCATGTCACCACGATAGAATATTTTGAAAAAAGAATTTCACTTGCACAAGAAAATATTAGACAAGCTGGGCTAACCGATTCTATAACAATCTTGCAAGGGAATGCAGTAGAAGTACTCACCTCCTTTGTAGATGAAAACAAGAAGTTTGATTTCTTTTTTCTAGACGCAAATAAGAAACAATACGCCGAATACTTCATCAACTGTATGCAGCTCGTAAACCCGCAAGCAATCATCACGGCAGACAATACAATTTCCCATCGCAATCAGTTAAATGAATTTTTTGAAGTTATATACAAAGAAAAACGCGCGCATATATTAGAACTTAGCATTGGAATGGGATTAGTTGTTATAACTATAGAGTAAATAAAAAAGCCGCCCCCGTTTCCGAAGAAACATTGACGGCAGTAAACAGACGAAACTTGCTTGCTAGGGGACAGTCATTCCAAGCCTAAGTCGGAGAGCGATCAGTTTCGTACAATCCTTGTCATCTTGATATGGATTCTCTCTGGTTTTTTCCATGAATTGACGCAGGACGTCATCCAGATCCATGCGCTCAAAATATCCATTCTGGATTTTGATCCCCGCATTCAAATGCGCGAACTTACGAAAACTCTCTGTAAACTCCTCCTGGTTTCCTTTTTTTCCTAAAGTGACGATGAGATAGCCACTGACCACAAGCAACACAAATACTGCAACATACCAACCCAAACCCATGAATGAGCTCCTTGTTTCTGAAGTTGTAAACTTAGCCCCACTTGCTCACTGCAAGCACTTTTAATAGTACTCCTAATTTATCAATTTGTCAAGTATTTGAAGCTGCAATATCTATAAGACGCAGTTCTAATGACTGTCTGCCCCTAAATTCATTGATTCCGAGATTTGCTAATATATTCATCGGGCTTTCAGTGATTTTTATTTTTTCTGCCAATCCGAATCCAATTGCGTCTATATCTTTATCTCCTACTGCCACTCGCATTTTAAGATGATCTTTTGCAGAGCCTATTATACGGACGTCATATGCACGCACATGCTGAATAACAAACGTGGGCTCTGGATTTTGCTCACCAAATGGTTCAAATTTTTTCAGCATGGCAATAAGATCCCATGTAATAAGCGTAGGATCAATAATAAGATCAGCAATATGATTTGTTGGAATGCTTGCAGCGCTTGCAGATGCAAAATATTCCATGAGGCCATGTTTCATATCCGGAATTGCTTCATGTAATACAGAAAATCCGGCAGCACCAGCATGCCCGCCCAGTTTTAAGGTATGTTTCCGCACCGTTTCAAGAGCATGCAGAACGTTTGTATTTCCTGCTCCGCGGGCTGAACCAACCGCATGTGCATTCGAATCCGGCAATCCTCCTACGACAAAGGCCGGTTTACCAAATTGCGATGCTAATCTGCCTGCCACCAGGCCGACAATTCCTGCATGCCATTCCTTATTTGCTGCAAATACAAATGGAAGCATCGGATCCACGCACAATAACGCATCATCCATAATATTTTTTGTCATAGTACGGCGCTGGTTATTCAATGCAACTAGTTGTCGCGCCGCTGCTTCACCTTGCTCGCGACTTGAAGCAAGAAGAGCATTC
>DATIIA010000051.1:0-9135 GCA_035480115.1 Candidatus Anderseniibacteriota bacterium
AGAAACGAATCCGTATGAAATTCAAGAGTTTGTTTTTGACATGTTTCGCGTGTATGATTTTGGCGAATCAGTGGAAGACAAACTTAAACGCTATTCGTTTGCAAGTGGTGTACCAATAGATTTATTACGACGAGCAGGGGCTATTTATTTCCGAGATTTATATTTACAAAAACATAATATAGACGGCAGTATAATTGAAGACAATGAAAAAGAAATACAATAAGTTAGTACGTGATAAAATCATTACTATCATTCAAACACATGGTGGAGATGCAAAGTTTCATATTGCATCAAATACTGAATACTGGCAAAAACTGAAGGAAAAACTAGTTGAAGAAGTCCAAGAATTTTCTGAATCGGAAAGTATAGAAGAGCTTGCAGATATTCTTGAAGTAATTGGTGCAATAAGCGAATACAAGAAATTCCATAAGAAGAAAATTTTGGAAGTAAAAAACAAAAAAGCAGAGGAACGTGGTAAATTTAAGAAACGAATTATTTTAGAAGAATCGTAATATGAAAGTTTTTATTACATCATCGTTCGGAGATAGTAAAGAAAATATAGAAAAACTATGTTCTATTATTCGGTCTGCAGGTTTCGAAGATTTTAGTTTTATTCGAGATATTGAAAATTACCAAAAGATTTTTGATGATCCGAAAGAGCTTATGCAACGCGCACGTGAAGAAATAGAAAAGTCAGATGCTTTATTAATTGATATGACAGATAAACCAACAGGTCGCGCAATTGAAGCGGGGATGGCATATGCGCTTGGTAAAAAGATTATTGTCATCATGAAACACGGAACTCAAATAAAAGACACTACCAGAGGAATTGCTGATATGATTATTAAATATAATAATATCGAAGACATCGCAGCAGAACTGAAAAATCTAATATGAGAATCGGAATTATTGGGAGCATGCAATACACTGAACAAATGCTGGAAGCTCGAGACGAGCTTATTAGGCTCGGTCATGATGCATTTGTGACGGATTTGCATACAGCATTTATTGGAAAAACAGACGAGGAAAAAGAAGAAATAAAAATCCATCAGAAAAATAATATGGATGCAATTCGAGAATTTTGGAACGCAATGCAAGGTGCAGATGCCGTACTAGTATTGAACGTAGATAAGCATGGGATCAAAAACTACATTGGCGGGAATACTCTCATGGAAATGGGATTTGCGCATGTATTAAACCAAAAAATATTTTTGTATCACGCGATTCCTGATATTCAATTTTATAAAACTGAGATTGAAGCCATGAAGCCTGTTATTATTAACGAAGATTTTTCTAAAATAGCATGAACAAAAAACTTCTTACTCTTTGTTTAATTCAACAAGATGACAAGATATTACTTGGCATGGCAAAAAGAGGGAAAGGGCAAGGTAAATGGAATGGATTTGGAGGAAAAGTTGAAGAAGGCGAGACAATTGAAGATGCTACGCGGCGAGAAGTGCTCGAAGAATCGGGAGTTACTGTTTTCAATATTAAAAAAGTTGGTATTCTAGATTTTACGCTTCCTGGAGAAGAAAAAATATGGCAAGTACATATTTTTAAAGCATTAGATTATTCTGGAGAAATAATAGAAACAGACGAAATGAAGCCGCAATGGTTTCAAATAAGCAAAATTCCATTTGATGGCATGTGGCCAGATGATATTTTTTGGATGCCATTATTTTTAGAGGGCAAAAAATTCGAAGGAACGTTTGTTTTTAACGACCAGCATATCATCACAGAACACGAACTTCGAGAAGTTGCAACGCTGCATAATCCACGGTACAAATAGCTTTAGTATGCAAAGATCTACCAGAAGAACATTGTTATGGGGAATCGTATTGGCTATTGTTGTCGGTCTTGCAGGCTGGGTCGATAGCCCAAAGCATCCGCATATATCGCTTGGATCTTTTCAACGCGATTTAAACGTTAAATTGGGATTAGACTTGAAAGGCGGGACACGTCTGGAATATAAGGCTGACGTTGATACCAAAAATGGACAAGATCCAAATGAAGCGCTTGCTGGCGTACGTGATGTTATTGAGCGCCGAGTAAATGCCTTCGGAGTTTCTGAACCTGTTATCCAAACAAGCGTGGTACAAGGTGAGTACCGAGTTATTGTAGAGCTTGCGGGCGTTCAAGATCCTGAACAAGCCAAGGAACAGATTGGTAAAACTCCTACACTTGATTTTAGGCGTGAGCCAACGTCTGATGAATTAAAGAAAATGCTCTCCAGCGGGCAAACACAAACTATTAGCGCTGACACGTTCATACCAACGGGGCTTTCTGGAAAAAATCTTAAAAATGCGACTGTTGAATTTGACCAAACAACTGGCGCTCCTCAAATTACGCTTAACTTTGATGCAGATGGCACAAAATTATTTGCAGATATTACAAAAGCAAACATTGGAAAGCGAATTGCAATTTATTTAGACGGCGTCCCAATTGAGGCCCCTACAGTGCAATCTGCTATTCCAGACGGTCGAGCAGTTATTACCGGAAGCTACACACTCGATCAAGCAAAACAAATTGTTCGTGATTTAAATTCAGGAGCATTACCCGTACCTATTGAATTAATCGGCCAAAGCGTCATAAGCCCGAGCCTTGGCCAAACAGCAATAGCAAAAAGCTTGAAAGCGGGAGTAGTAGGAATTATCGCAGTAGTAGCATGGCTCATCTTCCGATATCGATTACCCGGAGTCATTGCGTCTGTTGCGCTGCTCATTTACGTCACCCTCTTTTTTGCAATTATGAAATTAATTCCGGTAACTCTCACGCTTGCAGGTATTGCAGGATTCATTATGTCCATTGGAATGGCAGTTGATGCAAATATTTTAATTTTTGAACGATTCCGGGAAAATATTCGAAATAACAAGACAGTTCAATTCGCTCTCAAAGAAGGATTTAATGCCGCATGGAGTTCTATTTCTGCATCGAATATTTCAAGCCTTATAACAGGGTTTGTACTTTATGGATTCGGGACATCTATTGTCCGCGGATTTGCCCTTACGTTTTCGCTCGGTATTATTCTGTCTATGTTCACCGCAATTACGGTCAGCAAGAGCATCTTGAATCTTGTATTTGCGAATCCAAAGACTCACGCGCCATTCTTACTTGGCGCGCGCCCTAATACGATACAGAAATAACTATGATGAAAAATCCCAAAATTTGGATGTTCATATCTGCTACAACGATTATTGCAAGTACTCTAATTATTATTTTCATCAAACCAAATTGGGGTATTGATTTCACCGGAGGGTCATCAATTGAGATCCAAGGAAACGCACAAGATGCAGCAAAAGCAAAAGACTTGCTACTCAATCAATTTCATATTGAAGCACAAACGGAAGGCACCCAAGATGGAACCATTAGAATAAAAACGCCATCTATTGATGACGCAACGCATGCAAAAATAATTACTGCATTACAAAATGCAACTATTATGAATGGACGAGAAATCAGTTTTGAACAAATTGGGCCGACAATTGGAAAAGAGCTTCGAACAAAATCCATACAAGCAATTTCTGTAGTGCTTGTTGTGATGATCATCTATTTGGCATACACGTTTCGTAACACAAGCGGACTCGTATCGTCATGGAAGTTCGGTATTGCCGCTATTTATGCGCTTATTCACGATTTATTCTTAGTGACTGCATGTTTCGTGGTGTTCGGAAAATTATGGGGAGCTGAAATTGATACATTATTCGTTACAGCCCAGCTGGCAATTCTCGGATATTCCGTAAATGATACGATTGTTATTTTTGATCGACTTCGCTCGGAATGGCTCGCCTCAAGAGGAAAGAGCTTTATCGATACTCTTGACCGAGCACTTAGGCTTACTTTAAGCCGATCTATTAACACGTCACTTACTACATTACTTTCGCTCACTGCCGTTCTTATTTTTGGCGGATCTTCTATTCGATGGTTCATCGTTGCGTTGATCATTGGGATTATTACGGGAGCATACTCATCGATTTTCGTTGCACCTCCTCTGTTGTATTACATTTCAAAGCGCAAATGATTGCAGAAGCCGTGCAGCGCCAGATAGTTACCTGGATTGATTCAACTTATGCAGAACAACCGATACTCGTACTATCGCATAATGAAGAACAGATTTTAGCATTGCACCAGTTTGCAATTCAGCATGCATTTCCGGGAAAACAGTCCGCATCAGGAAACCACCCGGATGCAATAATTCTCATATCAGAAAAAGATAAAATCAGCGTCAAAGATATCCGAGCAATCAAAGCATCGCTTGCAACACGACCATCTTCAGGGAAACGTATTGTGTGCATCCCCCATGCAGAGCAATTACTTCCTGAATCCGCAAGTATGTTATTAAAAACACTTGAGGAGTCGGGTATATCAACACGATTCTTGCTTGGGTCTCCTGCGAAACGAAGCGTACTTCCAACTATTGCATCCCGGTGCATCGTGATTTCCCTTACTCCAGATACGTTTCTACAAGACGAACGCACTCTTCACGAACTTCTTGCACATTATGCAACAATACGGCCAAGCGGGGACTATAAAGAAGAAGAGTTATTAGACATAGCGCGTCTTATACGTGCATATATGGTAGAATATGGTTCAAACCCTGTACTTGCTCGAGTGGCGCATCGCTTAAGGGATTACTATCGAACAGAAAAAATTCCGGGTGGAAATACAAAATTAGCATCCGATATCTTGCTTGCGTCATTGTTGGAATTAAGAAATACTAAAGTATAACTATGTCACTACAACAAGCAGAAGAATTATTTAATGAGTCGAGCGTAGAAGCATTAGGCTGGTTTGAAAGCGAAATAGCAGGTCTTCGATCAGGAAGAGTAAAGCCAGCAATTATCGAAGATATTACGGTTGAAGTATATGGCTCCAGAACTCCTATTAAGGGAGTAGCGTCCGTTTCCAATATGGACGCAAGGACTCTTGTAGTATCTCCGTGGGATAAAAGCACGATTGCTGCAATTGAAAAAGCAATTATCGAGGCAAACGTGGGTGTGATGCCAACCATAGACGGCGCAGTGCTTCGATTATCGTTTCAGTCATTAACAGAAGAAGTCCGTCTTCAAACTATAAAAGCGCTCCATGCAAAGGCAGAAGAAGCGCGCATCCGAATGCGAAAGGGAAGAGATGAAGCCTTGAAATATCTAAAGAACGAAAAAGAAGCAGGGAAGCTTTCTGAAGATGAATTCTACGGCGGCAAAAAACGTCTTGATGAATTAATCAGCAAAGCCCAAGACGAACTTCAAGAACGAGTTGATTGTAAAGAAGAAGAAATCAAGACAATTTAATAGATCTGTCAAAGATTATTGACAAAAATTTTTAAACCTCGTATATAGATATGAGGCCTTTACGAATGTTCGTTCTCAAAATAGGACAAATCAATGAGCTTACGAGGTTCGCCAGCCGGTTACTTGAGCGAGGCATATGAATTGGCAAACAGGCTTGCCCATCACGATGCTTCATCAACAATTGACATCCAACACATAGTCTATGGAGTCTTCTGCAAGCTCCGTGCATATAAAACCCACATTTTCTGCACACAGGAATGTCCCGAACTGGATATATTATACAATCAACTCTGCAATACGCTGGAAATACCTGAGACGCTGCCACCTGCAAATGGAGCCTTCTTTTCTTACGAAGCAAACTGCTTACTAACCCAAGCTCGCGGAAGAGGAAAAATGGCAGGCCATAGCCATCTTGTCATCGAGGACGTTCTACTTGCGTTGCTAACAAGTTACCGGGTACGTCGTTTGTTTGAGTCGGTCAAAAACCATGATGCACTATTAAACGCCATCAAAGACCGCTTGGAAACCGTCTCAAACCCGCGCAAGGCTCGTATGGCTGAAAGACCACAGTTCTGCAGGAGAAATAGGCGACGACCAGTTGGCTTTGGTTATTGATTACATCTTCCCACGCTCTGAATCCACTTTCCCCCGGCAACACCAGCTGGGGCTTTTTTATGCATTGACTATCTATGATCACATAAATTAGTATGTTTGTAGTTGTTCGTTACCCAATCAAACCGGAGGACATGTCATGCCTAAAGCAAGCGGGGCGATGAAACGAGTACGTCGTGGCGCAGCAGTACTCGACCAACAATGTGCGAACTGGTACATGGATATCGATCTTGATGAGCTTCAGCTCAAATACAGAGAGACCTGTATTCTTGGGCAGCTTTATAAAAGATACCACTTGGGTCTTTCCAAACTACAATTGTCTGGACGTGGCGGAATCTCCTGTGGATTCGTAATTACTGGAACTGAACGAAGAATCAAGAACGCAAATAAGAAGCTTGCAGCCTGGCACAGACTGGAAAATTGTTGGAGGATAGTCATCCAAGAAAGGCTTGCTTCGTCCGCTCAGAGTCATCAACCTTGCGCCAAAAAAACATTTCCCAAGAACACGGCCGGAGTAGCGGCCTAGAACGAGACCATCAAGCTTTCCTGAGAACCCAGGAAAGCTTTTTTATTGCTAAAACTCCACTAGCGCCGAGGAACAAATCAAGATACGCTTAGGGGTATGTCTATTGTAATTATAGCTATTTTTATAGCCATGCTGCTTATTCTTGTTCTGGTGCATGAATGGGGACATTTCTTTGTTGCAAAAAAGGCAGGATGCACGGTTGAAGAATTCGGATTCGGATTTCCTCCAAGGTTACTATCTAAAACATGGAGAGGAACATTGTATTCCCTGAATCTTTTTCCAATCGGCGGATTCGTAAAAATTAAAGGAGAAAATATGGATGAAGAAACTCCTTCCGCAACAAGCTTCGCAAGCAAGTCTGCGTGGTGGAGAATAGCAATTTTATCAGCAGGAGTTGCCATGAATATTTTATTTGCAGTTGTATTGTTATCTTTTGAAAGTATTATAGGCGCTCCAACTGTGGTTACCGATCAAAACGCAGGAACGTTAACTGATATTAAAACCTATACCGTGCAAGTTGATAAAGGTTCCCCAGCAGAAAATGCAGGTATTCAACCATATGACCATATTCTCAATGTTGAAGGAGTTCAGGATCCATCTCTTACTACTGTCCAGCAAATTACTCGAGATCATGCGGGGAATCCTTTGCATATTACACTTGATCGAAACGGAGAAACCATACAAGTAACCGTCACTCCTCGCGTAAACCCTCCCCAAGGCCAAGGAGCGCTCGGTATCAGCTTAAGTGAAACGGGTTTAGAAAAAACACCCATTTATCTTGCGCCAATAAAAGGGGTACAACGCACTGGGCTGATGATTTGGACAATTCTCACACAGTTCGGAATATTAATTGGGAAGCTATTTGAGCATCAAGCAGTCGGACAAACATTAACTGGCCCGATAGGGATTGCGATCTATACAAAACAGGCTGTTTCAATGGGATTGTCCTATTTCCTAGAATTTGCAGCTATGATCAGCGTCAACTTGGCTATTATTAACATCTTGCCAATACCAGCATTAGATGGAGGGAGAATATTATTTGTAGGTATTGAAAAGATTGTCGGCAGGAAACGAACGGCATTTGTTGAACAATACGCTCATACGATCGGCTTTGTCGCATTGATTGGATTAATGATCTTCATTACCTTTAAAGATATTCATCACTATTTCTAGCTTATGAAATATTCTTCGTTTTTTCTTCGTACTACCAGAGACGCAAAAGAGTTTGACTCAATAAATGCAACCTTGCTTATCAAAGGAGGGTTTATTGACCAGGTTATGTCGGGCGTATATACCATACTGCCGATTGGCTTACGAGTACTGAATAACATAGAAAGAATAGTCCGTGAAGAAATGGACCATCTAGGATCAGAACTTCTTATGCCATCGCTTTCTCCCGTTGAGTTATGGGAAACAACCGGACGTACGGGAGTTGATGTTCTCTTCGAAGCTCGAGGTGCAAACGATGCTTCAAGAAAGAGAAACGATGGACGCTATATATTAAATTCAACTCACGAAGAAGTGGTGACTCCTCTCGCGAAAAAAAATAGGCTTAGCTATAAAGATTTTCCATTTGCGGTATACCAAATACAAACCAAATTTAGGAATGAAGAACGAGCAAAATCTGGCTTAATGCGGGGTAGGGAATTTCGCATGAAAGATCTATATAGTTTTCACACAAGCGAAGAAGACTTACTTGCATTCTATGAGAAAGCAAAAGTTGCCTACATGAACGTATTTACCCGCATGGGTTTAGGACAGGATACAAAAATTACTAAAGCGTCAGGAGGAGACTTCACTACTGGATTTTCTCATGAATTCCAGACTATTTGCGAATCTGGAGAAGATATCATTTATATCAATAAAGAAACCGGTGAGGCATTTAATAAAGAAGTAGCCCCTGCAGAGGGAGACTTCACGCAACATAATGCATCAGAAGTAGGGAATATATTCCCTCTTAATACAAAGTTTTCAAAAGCATTTGACTATACATATACTGACGAACAAGGGAAGCAACAAATTGTATACATGGGATGTTACGGCATAGGAACATCTCGCTTAATGGGAGTTATTGTAGAAAAATTCCATGACGAAAAAGGGATTATATGGCCGAAGAGCATTGCGCCGTTTACGGTTTACTTAGCTAGCCTTAATACGGACGATGAAGAAATTAGAAAGCAAGCAGATGATGTATATCAAGAATTAACAAAAGCAGGAATTGAAACATTATATGATGACCGAAATGTTGCGCCTGGAGCAAAATTCTCCGATGCAGATTTATTAGGAATTCCATACCGTGTAGTTGTTTCGAAAAAGACAGGCAATCAAGTGGAATTAAAAGAACGAACACAAGATAGTTCATTGCTCCTTGATATTTCATCTTGCATTGATCGGGTAAAGAGTTGAAAATCTATGGGGTTTGTTAATAATTTTTTTGGCCGATTTTCCCAAGATATCGGTATCGATCTCGGAACCGCAAATACATTAGTATACGTCCGAGGAAAAGGCGTTGTCATTAATGAACCTTCTGTCGTTGCGTTAAATAAAAAAACGAACGAAGTGCTTGCAATTGGCAAAGAAGCTCAACGAATGGTTGGAAAAACGCCATCTCATATTGTTGCTATCCGTCCATTACGCCACGGCGTAATTTCCGACTTTGAAGTAACAGAGCAAATGCTGAGCTACTTTATCCAGAAAGTTCATGAAGAC
>DATIIA010000052.1:0-5604 GCA_035480115.1 Candidatus Anderseniibacteriota bacterium
CGAAGATGAATTTCGCGCGTTTTGTTTTGATGAAGAAAATCCCGTGTTTGAATTTTGGAACAAAGAGCACATCCAAGCATTAGGGTCGTATCTTGCAGTACGTGCGCAAGAACTTGGCGCAACAGAAGAGCGACCGATACGTATTTTAGAGGTGGGCGCAGGTAGTGGAAAGTTTAACAACTTCTTATGGAAAGAGCTTATTGCAAAAGACGTGAAAGCAAAACTTATTCCTACGGATAGTATGGATTGGAATATTGAACCATCTTTTCCAGTCATAAAAATGAATGCAAAAGAAGCTCTAGGAAAATTTGCTCCTGATATTGTTATTTCGTCTTGGATGCCAAATGGAAAAGATTGGACTTATGATATGCGCCAACAAGAAAGCGTGAGAGAGTATATTTTGATTGGTGATGAAGAAATGTGCGGATCAGCTATTGAGACTTGGGGAAGACCAAATTATGATCTGCCAGATAAAGAGCGTGAAGAAGAGATTAAAAGAGTAGAATCAGAACCATCCCCGTGGGAAAAAGATGGATTTTCGATGAAATATTTGCGCGAAATAAGTAAATTCCAGTTATGTAGAGTAGATATAGGGCCTTATGAGGATATTCCTCATTCTAGTACCCATTCATTTCGCCGGAATTAAATATTTATTTCTAATTCCAGAATGTTCCAATGGCATTGAGCTGTGAGCACTTTATCCTCTTGTCCTGCGGGAGTCAGGAACAAATAAAAATAGCCCGGGGAAAATCCACACGGGCTATCTTGGGCCAGAGTTTATCGCAACTCGTAGCAATAACGCTTGGTCCATTCTGTAGAAGCGACCACATTCTCCAAACCTTTCCTGGTCTGGATCACGGGCACTTCAATAAGGCGCACTGTTCCTTCTCCATAGTTTTGGAGTTCATACACTCTCGAACCCTCACGATGTGTTATCGGAGGAGGAATCTTTGCCGCCAGAAACGGAGGCGCTGGACCTTTGTCCGTAACTCCCAAGGTTTCCTCGGCTTCTTCTCGCGATTCTGCGAAAATGACCCCAAGTTCGTGATAGAGACCCGAGTCTTCGGTATTAATACCGAATCCTGAGGCAGACAGGATGATGCGAAAACACTTCATGGTACTTCCCTTCAAAACGGAGAATTGTTCGGACACTAGCCTCTTAATCATTTCTTCTAAAGCGGCCTGTCCGGTACCATGGGATCTATGTATTTACTCTTACGAGTGAAAGGAACAACATAACATAATACTCTTTTTATAGGATTTGTCAAATATTTTTTAGATAGGTATATTTGACAAGATGTTTCTAAAGAAGTATGAAGGAGAAGGCAGAAAGAACGTTCTCAATTTACAAGGCAACAAAGGAAAGGAAATAGGCATGACCCCCATTCTTATTATGAGCTTTTTTCGATTCTTGATGTCAATCGCAATGGTAGGCCACGGAATATGGTGGCTCTTTTTCATAGGGAGCAACTGGAATCGCTATACGACGGCCGAGATTATATGCGGCCTTCTTGTTTCAGCCTGTGAGATTCTCATTCCCTTTGTTTACTTTTCTGGAATGAAGGGGGAGAAATGCAGAATGCTTCACCTCCAACGAGGATACGAGACTGTCCTTCGCGAGCATCGAGAAGCGCATCTTTTCGATGCCGACAGGCTATATAGTCGAAGAATGAGAGAAGCCGTTATGATTTTCATTCTCTTGTTTCTCCTTATAGGTGCTTATTCGGCGTTTATGTTTATGAGAATCCGTTCAGGATCACTCTGAGATCCGAAGCACATTAGAACAAATCGAAGCTCACCCAACAACAATGCACGCCCCTTGCGCAAAGTAAGGGGTTCTTTTTTACCCATCCCTAATAGGTAGTTTCGCTAGGCCTAATTATTTCTTGGATTCAACCACTTGCATTTATTTGAAATATATAGTATATTACGTACGTTCTTTAGAGAACACACGAGCATGGCCATGAATATTTACCTGCGCCATCGTTGGCAAAGGTGCATCGAATCCGTTCCTAAGGAACATGCCATGTTGAGAAATGCTGTCGAAGTGCACGAGGTTGAGAGAACACAGGAAGTTCCCTGCAACAAGTGCGGCCGCTCGTGTCGAAAGGGAGAGGAGCCATGGTCTGGAATTGAGTCACTTGATGTTGTTGTGAACTGGGGATTCTTCAGTTCCAAAGACATGGAGACTCACAGATGGCAATTGTGCGAGTCGTGCTATGATGCACTCATCGCAACCTTTGTCATCCCACCTGAGATCAGAACGACTGAGTTCACTCCAGTCAGGTAGCTTTCCCAAAGCCCGTAAGGTTATCCTTGCGGGCTGTTTTTATATTCCACAAAGAGTTGACAATATGATCTCTTTCCCCTAAATTCTCCAAAGGTTCTTTAGAGTCCTTTTTGGTCCAAATGAAGGAGAGTTTACGTGAAAGTAACCTACAATGCCCCTGTCGTACTGACGTTCTGTTTTGTTTCGTGGTTGGTGCTGCAATTAGCACATCTCCTTGGAACGCAAGTTTTGCTTGATTACTTTTCTACGAGCGGGAGTCTCGAACTTATGTCTCCGCTCTTTTACCTCACGATGGTAACGCATGTCCTTGGACATACGAGCATGAAGCATTTGGCGGGCAATGCAATGATTATCCTATTGGCAGGGCCCATGTTGGAAGAGCGGTTCGGTTCAAGAAAGCTACTTACCATGATTGTTCTTACGGCAATTGCAACAGGGTTTCTTAACACGCTCATCTTTGGTACGGGTTTAATCGGTGCGTCGGGTATTGCATTTATGATGATTACCCTCGCTTCATGCGGAAAGATGCGCCGAGGACAAATTCCCCTTACGCTGATTGGCGCTGCATATTTGCACTTGGCTCCAGAGATAGCCTATTCCTTTCAAGATAATAAAGTATCCGAATTCGGACATATTGTCGGAGGAATCCTGGGGATACTGTTTGGTCTCTTCTGGAACGAAAGCCGAGACCGAATATCAGAGCGAGGAATACCTTCTCAGGATTCATTACAAATCAGTTGATTGTTTGCCGCCATGTCTTTGCACCTCTGGCGGTTTTCTTTTATCCAAAATATTGTTTTTGCTTGCACTGCGAAGCTCGAAGAGCGAAGTGGTGTGCATAAATCGTGGATTATAGGTATTGCGCGATGGGGGTGCGGGGGAGTAATGTGGATACACGTGGATAAATGTGGGGAAAAGTGGTGACCACCTGTGGATAACAAAATATATTATGTTTATAGGCGAATACAATCATACGATCGATGAAAAGGGCAGGATGAATGTTCCTGCCAAGTTTCGCCGCGATGTAACGGCTGGCGTTGTGGTGACGCGCGGGCTCGATCATTGCTTATTTGTATATCCCAAATCGGAATGGGAAGTGATGGCAGAAAAACTTTCTCGTTTGCCGGTAAGTCAAAAAAAGAGCCGCGCATTTGCGCGTTTGATGTTAGCTGGTGCAATGGATATTGAATTAGATAGCCAAGGAAGAGTGATGCTTCCGGAATATTTACGCCAATATGCATCTATTAAGAAACACGTTGTCGTTGCTGGATTGTATAATCGATTAGAAATTTGGGACGAAGATGCATGGCGAGAATATCGAACAAAGACGGAACTTGAAAGCGACGATATTGCTGAAAGTATGAACGAACTTGATATATGAGCGAACATATTCCTGTATTGTTGAAGGAAGTTATTGAGCTGCTTGAACCGAAAGCAGGCGATACATTGTTGGACGGAACATTAGGACACGGCGGCCATGCGCGCGCATTTTTAGAAAAAGCTGGAGAAGGAAGCAACGTAATTGGCATTGATGCAGATGAAGCTGCGCTTGCACAAGCAAAAGAAGAATTACAAGAATTCGGAGATCGGGTTACATACATTCATGGAAATTTTTATTCTATTCCAGACGCGCACGTTCAGGCTGCCTTATTCGATTTAGGTATTGGAAGCCACCAGTTAGCAGATGAAGAACGAGGATTCTCTTTTTCTTCAGAAGGTCCGCTTGATATGCGGTATGGCGATCATGAGCATCTTCCTGATTCTTGGATTCCTCAACTCAATGATTTAGCGCAGCAGCTGCACCGATACCCGAATGCAGATGACATTGTAAATAAGTTAGCTCCCTTAGCATTATCTGAGGTTATTCGACGATACGGCGAAGAACGATACGCGGGAGTGCTTGCAAATTCAATTGTAGATGCCCGACCAATTAAAGACGCAAAGCATTTACGCGACGTTATTGTAAATGCAGTACCCAAATCATATGAGCATGGTCGAATTCATCCGGCAACGCGAACGTTTCAAGCATTGCGGATTGCAGTGAATAGGGAATTGGAAGTATTAGAAGCTGCGCTTCCGAAAGCTGTTGAAATTATGGAAGATGGCGGCGTACTGGCTGTTATTAGTTTTCATAGTTTGGAGGATCGCATTGTAAAAAATTATTTTCGAGAGCAAGCAAAATCATGCATATGCCCCCCAGAGCAGGTGGTGTGTACGTGCAATCATCCGCCCACGCTCACTATCCTTACGAAGAAGCCGATTGTGGCAAGCGAGGAAGAAATAGTAAAAAACCCTCGAGCCCGGTCCGCAAAACTTCGAGGGGCAAAGAAAATCAAACAAATATAAATACCTTTTAACAAACATCACACAAACACCAACATATGACATCAACACGACAACAATTTATTACGCCAAGAAACGCGCGATCATTCAGAGTAGCGACTCAAAGAGGATCAATTGATCATGGTACGGCTGCTGCAATGTTTGGAATCGTCGCCGTCGTATTGGTTGGAATGTTTAGCTTTTTTTACCTCCAACAAGTAGTGCACACCGCCTCCCAAGGAGAAGATGTTTCGCAATTAGAAGCGCAGTTATCAAACTTAAAAGAACAGCAAAAAGTTCTAGAGTTGGATGGCGCGCATTTGCGATCATTGCAGACCATCCAGGAACATACCGGGTCAATGAACCTTGTCCCAACTGATTCTGTTTCATATCTCGCTCCTACAGATGGGCGTGTTGCAGTACTTACAAAATAAATGGAACGTACCGTTCATGTTAGAACTCAAATATTGATTGCAGGAGGATTTATTCTCTTTGCAATTTTAGTTGGAAGATTAGCCGATCTCCAAATTGTTCAGCATGCTCGGTTTATGGAGATTGCGGATGCGCAGCGAAAGCGAGCTGCAGATTTACAGCCGCACCGAGGAACAATTTATGTACAAGACGGAAAGGGAGGAGATCTTTTTCCTATCGCAAGCAATAAAACAGCATGGATTGTATACGCCGTTCCTCGGAATATGAAAGATCCGCAATCTGTTGCAGACACCCTTGCGCCAGCCTTATTGCAATTCCGAGAACGCCAAGATCAGAGAACGAAAGATACTATTCAACAGACTGGCCAAAACGATATAATAAGCCTTCATCCGTCTCCTCCGCCAGTTGGCGGATCCGAGCCGACCGATAGCCCTGTCCCATCGCCAACCCCGGAACCGGAAGATCAAAAAATAGCAGATATGACAAGCCAGCTATTTTCTAAATTTAATAGCAAAGTGGATCCATATGAACCATTGTTAAAGCCTTACGAAAGCCTTGAT
>DATIIA010000053.1:0-6694 GCA_035480115.1 Candidatus Anderseniibacteriota bacterium
TACTGAGATTTGTTGAATTAGAAGAAATTGGTTCTTGATTGGATTGTTTGCAAAAAGAAAGGACCAGAGCACGTTTAGATTGAAGAACAGACTCCCATTCAGCATCCCGGGGAATAAATTCAGGGTCTGAAATAAGACCAAATGCTTCATAGCCGCCTTGATTTTGAAAAAGAATTTCAATCCATTTGCCCTGGGCTGTGTACGCTCGAGACATACGCGCAAAAATATCCGCATGATGCCATTCATAAAGCCTTTTCTTGTCTCCTTCGACGGCTTCACTGTAATCAAGCTTCCAGTTAATACCCTGAGTAATCAAAGATGCGAGAAATCGATCAGGGTTTATTTCTGGACATTCTTCAACTTTACCAATGCTCGGCCCGGATTCGTATTTAATGAACAGCATCGCATTTTTAATAAAAAAGCAAATAAAAATGGCGGACATGGTGTACGTCCGCCAGAACAAGATCAATTACGAAGATATACTGTCATAACGACAATAGCTAGTGTAACTATAGCGCTTAATTCCATACACCACATCAGCATCGTATCTCTTTTGAAAAATCCATGGAGGGCACTGCATAAAAAGAGCGATGCAAAACATCGGTAACGATAATCCGGCAGTCTCCTTTGTTGCAATGAGTTTCCAGAGTTGCGGGGCCATAGTGAAAATGTTCACAATACCGAGAAACCACATAATCTGCCACCAACAATACTTCTTTGCGAATTCTTCACGAGTCATCAATATCTCCTGTCTTTGCAAGTTGTAAACAACAAATATTTCAATCGCACCATGCGACGATTTAAAATACTATTATTGAATCATCTTTGCAACTGTTCGCCTTGAATAGATTGCTCCAATTCCGAGCGCTATCATTACTCCTAACAACACACTGTAATGCCCCAACATTGCAACGCCATTATGCTGGACGAAAAAGAGATTTGGAAGAAGCAATGCAAAAAATACAAGAATCAAAATAATTCCTGAAATCTTTTTTCGCCATCCGGAAAGTATAAATAACGAAATAAAAAACATAGGCAACGCCCCGTACCATAAGATAAGCCGCAACGGCATGCTACCGATAAAATCAGAAGTTAGATGGCCAATGAGAGACGAAACAAGATCACGGTAATTGCTAGAATAGGATGATATAATCTGCAGCAATGCCGAGCCAGATCCTATTTCTTTTAAGTTTTTCCCTGCAAATACAGCTCCATATGGATCCGCCAAATTATATAACCCAGACGTTGGCATAAACGCCGGGCTATTCGCAATTATTATATTCCGTACGATGAGAAATGACGGAAATATCGAAATGCATAGTAAAAATACTACTGCATATGTAATTCGTTTTTTCCATGTTGGAATAATGATTAAACCTGCAAGATATCCCATGAATAATATGAAAATTGCAGGCAGATAGTCAGTACGTATGCTTATTGTAAGCCCTAAGATAATTCCGGAGAGAATGGTAACAAATAATGTCGCGCGTCGCAGAATAGCAAAAAGAATAAGTGCTATGGAAATAAATAATAAGGGCGTGCCAATTCCCTGCTGAAAGGCTCGCTGCGTAATAGTGAGCAACGATTGGTTAGGGATGATACTTATAATCGAAAATAGTAATGAAAATAACAGTGCTGCTCCAGGAATTTCAAATAAAGAAATTGCATAGAGTAAAGCCATGAAACCAAGAGCAAGCAAGAATGTTTGAATAGTGAATACTGCGAACATTGACTCTCCCCAGAACGTATGAATTTCTGCTACAACATATCGATATAATGGTTGATAGTAGAATGCGTACGCTTCGCCTGCTGTCAGATAGCTTTTTACGTTATCAGAAAGCATTGCCTCTCGAGCAAAACCTTCATGAGTTAATTCATCATCTCCTCCTGAAAATAAGACTAGCTTTCCATACGGATTTAAATGTTGGGTATATACGAAAGAACTAAGAAGTAATAATGCAAGAACAAATGGCAAAACTGTTTTGCCATATTTTTTAATAATCTCGATTCCGAAAAAACTTACTACAGAAAGATATCCCAAGAAAATTGCCGCATAGAGCAAAAATACATCTTCAAAAGGCTGTGATGTAAAAATACTTCGAGCAATATGGAATCCCAAGAAAATTAATGCCGGCAATATAATGCTTTTATTATGTTTCTTCGATGAAAACAGGTACCAAACACCCAAAAATCCAGCAAACAACATCCATTGTAAGAATTCATCTTGAATAAATAAAAACAGAGATGCAAACAGGAGCAGAAAAAAAGTTTTTTGATGAACAGAGTTTAGCTTTCGAATTCTTTGCCACGCCTCATATCCTAGTGCTATACAAGCAATGAGAAAAATAATGTTATATATTGCTGAATATACAATTTGCCCTGGAGAGGAAATAATTGGCGCAGAAATAATGAGCGAATCGCGCGCATTTCGGATTTGAGAATACCTTACCTGTACGGAATAAGGACGATGCTCTGGAATAGGAACGGATAACGAAGTATTTACACTCGTATGATATGTTGTTCCGTCAATAGTCACTATAACGTCTTGAAGTGTAGTTGTAGCACGAAGCTCATGATTATTTCCGCCTTGCACCGCAGCATCTGCCATAAATGAATACGGTAAATGATTTCTATCTGGTTCTGTGTCTTTATAAAAATTGAACGCCTGTTTATCGTTCATGAAATAGAGCGGGATAAAATTTTCTTGCCAATGAATATCCGCTACTCGAAATGTTGAACTGCCATTTTTATATTCCGCGGATGGTTCACATGGCGTATGAAGACTCTCTTTTACTACTTCTCGCTTCAAACATACAGACCAGCCAGCAATGTAGTTTGGAGAAACAAGGTGAAGACCACATAGCAATACAATACTTATAAGTAATACTATCTTCGCTTTATTCCAAGTTTTCCATGAGGAAAAGATAATAAAAAATACTGCAATAATCACAAATAATCCTTGCCATGCACTAAATGGAATCATGCAAAAAGTATATCAGATTTTAGAACGGGCCCATGTATGATGCATTTGGAACGTCATGAGAAACGGCAGCTAAGCTTGGGTCCTCTGCGAGAATTTTTTTAATAGGCGATGAATCTTTTTTTAGTACGTCGCAAACAGATCGCATAATTGTTTCAATATTCGGGTAATAGTACTTTGTAAGCCCAGGACTGGATGGTGTTGGAAGATTTGGTAATCCAATACGAGCAGGCATTGTCTTAAGTAAACTCATATGTTTTGTTACAACTCTCGTAATAATTTCTCCTGCAATACCGCCGTTTGTCCACGCAGAATCGACTACAAGTAATCTGCCTGTCTTTTTTATGGAGCGAATAATTGTTGCTTCATCTAGAGGCGAAATTGTTCGCAAATCAACAACTTCTGCAGAAATATTCAGGCTCTCAAGCAGTTGAGCAGCTCGCAGAGCTTCTAACGCCATATAGGAACTAGAAATAATAGTAATATCACTGCCTTTTTTTGTAATATTCGCCTTTCCGAGTGGAGTCGCATACAGTTTTTTTGGAACATCCCCTGTTGCATTATGAATCCATCGATGTTCAAGAAAAATAACAGGATTCGGGTCTTGAATGCTGGCAATTAAAAGTCCTTTTGCATCAGAGGGCTGCGAAGGCATAACCACCTTTAACCCTGGAATATGCGCAAATAACGCTTGAAGATTTTGAGAATGCTGCGCGCCTTGCCCCCATCCGTGGCCGATAATCATACGGATAACAAGAGGAACGCTTTGTTGCCCACCAAACATATAAAACCATTTAGCTGCGTTATTAATTATTTGATCAAGAGAAAGAAGCGCAAAATCTAACCTCTGATGCACAAGGATAGGCTTCATCCCAGAAATCGCAGCTCCTATAACGGTTCCCGTCATGGCATTTTCAGATAACGGCATATCCCATACCCGATTCTTAGTATATTTCTTTCGAAGCCCCAGTGTCGTTCCGAATACGCCTTTCGGATCTGGAACACCTTCACCAACAATAAATACACTACTATCTTTTTTCATTGACTGATCAATCGCTTCTCGAATTGCTGCAGCTCCATTGATGATTCGTTTACGAGGCATAGGCAAGATTCGGATTAATATCAGATTTTTTCGGATATGAAGATTGTTTCGCAAATTCAAATGCTTCGCTAATTTCTGTATCTAGCTTAGATCGCAAAGAAGTTTTATATTGCTCAGTGAATTTTCCGATTTTTTCTAATTGAACAAGCGGATCTTTTTTCTTCCACATTTCAAACTCTTCTTCAGTTCTATATCCGATTGCATTGTCATAATTGGGCCCGCAATGCTCACGCCATCGATAGGTACTAAATTCTAAAAAAGCTGGGCCTTTATCACTGCGTATATAATCTAAAGCTTTTTGGGTTTTTGCGTATACCTCCAAAGCTTTATTGCCATCTCCGGAATCAACATATAGTCCATTTGCTTTCGCAATTCCTGTTCGAGAACGCTCTGGTTGCCGTTCATCTAATGGAGTGTATACAGAATATAAATTATCTTCACAAATAAATAGAACTCTTAATTTGTGAAGCTCTGCGAAGTTTAAAGACTCATGGAATACACCTTCTTCCGTTGTTCCTTCGCCTAAGAAAATAACTGAAACTTGTTTCTCATTCTTCATTTTTGCTGCCCATGCAAGGCCTACGGCTATGGGAATTGTTCCCCCAACAATGGGAGTTGATCCTCTAAAATTTGCTTGCAGATCAATTAAATGCATGGAGCCGCCCCTTCCTAAACAACATCCAGTTTCTCGCCCATATATTTCCGCAATCATTTTTTTTAAATCTCCGCCCTTTGCTAAATAATGCGCATGTGCACGATGTCCACTCATCACTGTATCTTTCATTTCAAGTGCTTCACATACCCCAGCAGCAATCCCTTCTTGGCCAATACTTAAATGAACAGGGCATCGCATCTGCTGCTCAGGATAGATCTCTGCAATACGCTCTTCTACCATGCGAATGCGCAAAAGCGTTTTATAAATGCGTTGTATATGCCTGCCCTCCACAGGCTTCGGCATATTCTTTTTCATAAAGCTATGCAGCCTGCTTTTCTTGCTGCATCATTTTAATATTGTAGTATTTCGGATCACTTAATGCATTGGGAACTTTTCCTGCAGCAAACGCATCAGAAATGTTAGCAATTGCATCTTTCACTGTCTTTTTTGCCTCAAATCCTAACTCTAGTTTTATTTTTGAAGAATCCACTCTATACGAACGCTTATCATCAGAGTCTTGACGGATAATCTCAACGTCTTCTCCGACTACTTCCTGAACCATTTTTGCAATTTCATACACAGTAAAATTATCGTATCCAGCATTGTAAATTTTTCCTGAAATTTGTTCATCAGTGTATTCAAGCGTTTTTACATATAAATCCGTCATGTCATCAATATGAATGTTCGGACGAGTTTGATCTCCCCCAAATACTGTTATCATCTTTTTCTCGATTGCATGGCATGTCAAAATATTAACCGTAAGATCCAATCGCAATCGTGGCGAATATCCACACACTGTAGCTGGACGAAGCACCAAAGGAACAAATGTATCGCTAGCCATTGCCAAGAGTTCTGGCTCGCACATTGCTTTAAACCTGGAATAGTCTGTTAATGGTTCAAGAGAAAGCTCTTCAGTTACTTCATCCTCGTCTTTCACGCCATATACGCTCGAGCTTGATGCATAAATAAATCTCTTGATGCCCATTTCTTTTGCTAAGCGAAATAATTGCAAGCTCGCATCATAATTAATAGATTTCCCTAACTCCGGATCCATTTCAAAGCTTGGATCATTGGAAATACACGCCAAGTGAATAACAGCATCTTGGCCAACTAGAGATTTTTTTACGGTTTCTTCATCGCGTAAATCTCCTTTAATTTGAATAAGATTAGAATTATTTGAAAATTCTTGGAATACATCAGGGACAAATAAAAACCAATCAAGCACAGTTACTGTATGCCCAGCATTAAGCAATTTTGGAACTAAAACCGACCCAACATATCCTGCTCCGCCTGTAACTAAAACATTTTTAAGTGTATTCATATGGTTTTAACCATATATTGTATACAAAAAAAAGAAAACCCTGGTTTGCGACCGCAAACCAGGTTATTTATTATTTTTGAGAAAACTTGTCGCAATACAATTTGTCTCTGATTCTTGCCAAACGAGAAATCGAGTTAGCAAGTACAAATCCTTGAAAATCTCTTAGCCAAGGGTACGCACAGTCAGGATCCTGATCTCTCGGCAGATCATCTAGAGACGGCGTTGCAATACGTCCAAACCCCTCCTCTTGCGCTAAATCAAAGACTCGAGGCAAATGATATCGATGAGCGAATAACCCAATAGGAGTTATTGCCGGATTCATTCCTTTTTGTAGTAACATTTCCTTCACAGTGACCAAGATTTGTTTTGTTGTAAAATGAGCATGTTTCGCCGTCATTACGTCCACGGGAGGCACTAACACATGGAGAGACTGTTTCGGAACAACCGTACGAAGTTTGCCGCTAAGCGCAACTTCCCATTGAACAAAAACGGGAATTGCAATTGGATCCCCTCCCCGAGGTACTTTCCGGCATTTTTCATAATGGTCATACATGACATCCTCGATCTGTTTGTTTTGTGGACCAGGGCGGGTGATGTTACGATTCTCATCGTATCTACCACCATATGAAAAACCCA
>DATIIA010000054.1:0-22567 GCA_035480115.1 Candidatus Anderseniibacteriota bacterium
TGTAAGCGGAGTCAAATCGGGCAAGTGGTCACCAGTTACAGGAGTCGGCACTGCAACTACGACAACATCGGCTTGCTCTATATATACAGGGTCCGTGCTTGCTTCAAGCGGTTCTTTTCCTAATTCAGTTGCAACATATGCGTCTTCAAAGGGAGCTTTGCCGGATGTAATGGTTTCAATTTTTTTTGCATCAACGTCAAATCCAACTACATTCCATCCTTTATTTCTCGCTAATAAGGCTAATGGAAGCCCTACATAGCCCAATCCGACAACTGCTACTGTTTTTTTCATATACCATACGGTATCATGTAACTCATGAAAGTGACAATATATACCACCAAAACTTGCGGATATTGTAAAGCCACAAAAGAATTTTTTGCCAAACACAATATCCCGTATACAGAAATTGATGTGAGCACTGACCAGGCTCAAGCTCGGGCAATGATAGAGCGCTCAGGACAGATGGGAGTACCCGTTATTATCATTGGAGAAAAACCAAACGAGCAGTTAATTATCGGCTATGATCGAGATGCATTAGCAAAAGCATTACACATACAATTATGAACCAAGTAGACGTACTTATTGTTGGATATGGGCCCGCGGGAATTACAGCTGCAATTTATGCTGCGCGAAAAAAACTATCAGTTGTATTAATAGGAGATTTGCCTGGCGGAGAAGTCCGAAATTCAGGAGATATTGAAAATTGGCCTGGCGACCGCGCTACTGACGGCAACACACTTGCTGATAAACTTATTGCGCATTTAAACGATCATACAGAAGATGTGACTATTGTTCAGGATAAAGTAACAAATATTACAAAGACGGGTACTCTCTTTACGACTACTACAGAATCTGGAAAAGAATTTACAAGCCTAACTGTTATCTACGCCACGGGAAGACATCCGCGGATGCTTGGAATCCCCGGAGAAGAAGAGCACAAAAATCTTGGCGTAACATACTGCGCAACATGTGATGCTCCGTTGTTTGCAGGAAAAAATGTTGCAGTCATTGGCGGAGGAAATACGGGAGCAGAAGCAGTTATTATGTTACAAAAAATTGCAACACATATTTACTTGCTCCATGATATGGAGAAACTGAATGCTGACCCTATATTAGTTGCAAATTTTGAGCATGACCCCAATGTTACGATTTTATATAATACCAAGACTACTAGTATTACTGGGGGGACGCTTGTAGAGGGATTAAAATATCAAGATAAAAATACGGGAAAAGAAGAAGTTCTAAGCGTAGAAGGGATATTCGTAACAATTGGCGCAATTCCAAATACGGACCCTGTAAAAAATTTAGTATCTCTTAATAAACTTAACGCTATTCCCGCCGATAGATATGGAGTAACAGAAGTCCCGGGATTTTTTGCTGCGGGCGATGTAACTGACATTCGAGATGCACAGATCATCGTTGCAGCTGGACATGGGTGCTCTGCGGCATTATCTGCCGGAGATTATATTAGCAGATTACCAAAATAGAAATATTGCATGAATATACGACGATTGTTTCCATCCTCGCACTATGCATTACTTTCTTTGTTTTATTTCATCGGCATGGAAGTATGGTTTGCACTTAGTGCATGGCCGGTTGTGTTGTTTTTTATTATTCTTGCCGTCTTAATCATAGGCATCGTTCTCATTCGATCAGAAGAGGGCGATCGATTCCATCCAACTCAAGCAATTCTTCCAACGCTCGCCTCGTTCGGATTCACTGCATTTGCAATTTACCTTCCCCAATCGATTTTCTTGCATGTGTACTTTATAGGTTGCGCCTCTATTTTTTTCTTTATCTTGAAGTATGGGGCCAAACAGGCATGGCCAACATGGAATACTGCTATTTCCCATGTCGTATTGTTCGTATGCCTCGCAGCAGTCATTGGATGGCGATTCTATTTCTATTCTCCGGTAGGATATATATTGGCAATTTTGTTTCCAATTATCGTACTTATGGCGTTTCAATCCCTTGTGCGTTACGCGCGCTCAATGGTTGAAACATTGTTATTATCACTTGCAATTGCACTCGTGCTTATCGAAATTATATGGATTTTACAATTCTTACCCCTGCACTTCATAGTGGAGGCAGGGTTTATTGTTTCTCTGTATTACGCAACAGTTCAAATTATAACTGCAATGTATGAAGGGAAGCTTTCACGCACATTACTTATTGAGCTTAGCTTAGCGGGAACAGTGGGAGCGATTATCCTGCTGAGCACAGCACACTGGGTATAAATTTGGTATACTACCTCCATGGAAACACAATCTACAACTATTAAAGTCTCTCTTCCGTTTCTTATTTTGCTTATTATACTGCTTGCTTGCGTTGGCGGCCTGGGAGGGTATATAGGTGCGCGAATCGTTGTGCCAAGGTATTCAATGCCTGCTTCATCATCTTCTGATTCAAACACAATCGTTCCTGTAACTCAGCAAATTACCGTCTCGCCTAGCAAACTTGCAACAGATACCGTAGCTACAAAATCAAAATCAATATTCCTGTTAGCGCATCAAACAGCGAAAGGATTAAAACCGTTTGCAATGGGAGTCGCGGTAACGAATGATGGCGTAATCATTTCAACTCAAGATGGCGGCAGCGACCCTGTCATTGCAGTAGGGGAAGATGCAACAAGTACTCCTATCACTACCCTTGGAACTGATACGCTCACCGGACTTCATTTCTTCCGTCTCGATCACACAGTAGTCACGCCCATAGATGTATCCCAGGCAAATCCAAAAATAGGAGCAACGATGCTTGCTCTATTTCGGTCTAGCATGACAATGGCTTCAGCAAGCGAAGCAACATATCTCTCAGAATTAATTCCTGCGCCTCAAAATTCGGCGCCTGGCCTTCAACAAGCTGGTCTCATTCAACAAGTAAGCCCTGCTTTGCCTGCCGGGACTGCATTACTGGATGATGAGGGGCGACTAGCGGCTTTAGTAGAAACAGGGGAAAACACAGAGATTATTTTGTCTTCCGATATCCAGGAAGCAATCAGTAGGTTATCTTCTGGCTCGCTTACAAATAATCCATTCACTGATGTTGGATTTACTATTGCTTGGACCTTGCAACAAAATAATGAATCGGTATTTGCCGTGCGAGCAGTAGCGCAGTCAGTAACACCAAAAAATATTGCAAGCGATGCAGGACTTAAAAACGGGGATATTATTACTGCAATTAATGGCAATGCCATAACATGGGATAGCAGCATCATAAAACTTCTGACTAATAATCAAATCCAGTTATCGATTATGAGAAATAACGAACCGCTGACGATAACAATTTCTAAACAAGCATCGTAATAGTATGGCTTTTTTGCGTCCTAATATAGTATTGCTCGTGACAAGCATAATCGTGATACTCATTATTTTTTCATTAGCGCAAGAAGTAAATCGTCGACTGCAAGTGCAATCCCAGATTCACGAATTACAATCTCAAGTTGATAGCATGCAAAAACATTTGATTGAACTGCAGCAATTAAATGAATATTTCAAAACGCCTGATTATCAAGAACGTATTGCGCGGGAACAATTGAATTATCGCGCTCCTGGAGAAAAAGTAGTTTTAATTCCGGAAACCGGAACATCTAGTCAGCAAGAAACCACCCAGACGCAGCAGGATACTGCCCCTATTTCCATTCCATTAAAGTGGTGGTACTTATTTTTCGTAACCCCAAAGAATTCATGAAGCGAATCGTTATTTGGATCTTCGTAGCATGTGTTCTGCTTTTACTTTTCATAGGCTCTGAGCTATACGTAGTATCCCGCAGCAATCCAAATTCCAGAATAGTATCCTCATTCCCATGGCCAATTGCATGCAGTTTGCGAGGCTGTATTACGAGCAAAGATTGGGCATTGCAGCGATCGTACGATACTGCATTTGCGCAGAAAACTTCAAAAATGATTCCTAGCGAATCCTCAACTCTTACGACGATTTTGCGAAGACATCTTATCTCTCATGCAAACTTGCAATCATCCATTACTCCCCAAGACGCAGTAAAGTATAGGACAGCCATTTTACATACAACAGATATCGCAACTATTAGGCCGCTTGGCATGTCATCTTTTGATCAATACGATACGACTATTATCTTGCCTTTCCTTCAGCAAGAAGCATTAATGAAACAAAATAATATTCCTGATACAGAAATATTATATAAAAATTTAGCCCATCAACGACCAATCTTTCTCTTGCTTTTTCATTATCATTGGAATACTGATAGGGGAGAGGTTGAATAGTACGCGGGTATGATTCAATGGTAGAATACGACCTTCCCAAGGTTGAAGTACGGGTTCGATTCCCGTTACCCGCTCACAGGTTCCAACGAAAAATTTAAGGCAACTGCCTTAGAGCCCTTTTCTCTAATTTGCATTTTTTCTATCAAAAGCATTTTGTATCCAGGTTTTGAAACTGATACGGTATATTCTCCGCGAGGCGCAAGAATAAAGAATCCGCCTTTTTTGTTTGTCACTTTTGTCTGAACAAGCCGGTTTGTTTTTGCGTCGTATAGGCGAACTACGGACAAATCAAGCGAGGATCCCGTTTTGCGATTAATCACCTTCCCAACGCCTCGCGCATGGAATAATAAAATAGTTAATTTTAAAATAAATAAAATAAGATATAACACTTCGAATAACGTGTTCAGTCTGCCCGGAGTAAGAATGAAAAAATAGGTATTAATTGCACTTCCGATAAATAAAAGCGCAAAGCTAATACCACCCAAAAAGTCTACAACCTGATTTATATATCGTTGCAGCATTGCATCTGCTGGCAATAATTTTTCTATGCGGTCCATTGGAACAATAAGATGCGGAATTTTTCCTACTTCTTGCTCATCAATATCGAGTTCTTCTCCAAGATAGATTCGCTCGCCTGCACGAAGTGCTATCGAAGGTTTCCTGCGAGCAGGAAAAATAAACCCAGGACTATCTACGACGATATGGTATTTTCCGATAGGCGGGATGAATCCAAATTGCCCGCTTAAACCTGTTACTTGTGTTTCTTTGAGTTGATTCGATACATCAAATAATTGAACAACTGCTTGAGAGATTGGTTTTCCGATATCGCTATCCACAACAATGCCCCAACGGTCTTTTCTCTTATACAGAGAAAAAAATGAACCAATAAATTGCCCGAATTGTGCAATGGACGGCAGAACGTTCGTGGCGACAACGGGAACACTGGATGCAAGCGTTGCAGTTGCAAGGGTAGTAGCAATGGGCTTTTCTTGATCCGCAAGGACTTCTTGTGCCTTTTCTGATGGAACAATCGAATGGGGTGGGCAATCAGCATTATACCCAAATGGATTACATACAAACGGCACTTTTCGGATTGTTTGTGCATTAGCAGGGAAAATTGAAAAAACTCCCATACCGATAAACCCTATACAAAGACTTATAAGCAATCGCTTCATATCAGCTTCATTATGCCATATTTACAAGCATTATTATATCCATGCATACTTAAGCTATACCTATGCAACAAAAACATTTGTTTATTATTAATACGTTATCAGGCGCTGCAGCGGGGGCAATTATTTCCTTGCTTATACTCCAGTATCCTGCAGGATTACACAAGATATTCCCGAGACTTTCTGTTCCAGCTAGTACAAATACCCAGATTATTTCTCCAAATGGAACAGTTATTTCGGACAGCCGAGAACAACAAATTATTTCTACCGTTCAGCAATCTCAAAAGGCAGTAGTATCAATTGTTATTTCTCAAAACGTTCCCCAGTATGAACAATCATTTATGCAGCCAGACCCATTTGGCGATTTTTTTGGAAACAATTTTCCGCCATTTGCTATCCCAGCCCCACAAGTACAACAACGCGGCATGCAAAAACAAGAAATCGGCGGAGGCTCTGGGTTTATCGTGTCTGGAGATGGGCTCATAATTACCAATAAGCATGTTGTCGAACAAGATGTTGCAGACTATACGGTGTTCTTAAATGATGGGACAGAATATAGTGCAAAGGTTATAGCAAAAGATCCGGTAAACGATATTGCTGTTATTAAAATCGATGCACATAATTTACCTTTCCTCCAATTTGCGGATTCTAACTCTCTTCAAGTAGGGCAAACGGCAATTGCAATTGGAAATGCTCTCGGAGAATTTAGAAACACTGTTTCTACCGGCGTTGTGTCAGGATTATCACGATCGATTACTGCTGGCGATGATTTAGGGCAACCAGAACAGCTTGATGAAGTAATTCAAACAGATGCAGCCATTAATCCTGGAAATTCCGGCGGCCCGCTTTTGAATCTTGGAGGATATGTAATAGGAGTAAATGTCGCAATTGCACAGGGTTCTCAAAATATTGGGTTTGCACTCCCAGCAAATATAGTAAAAAATGTCGTCACGTCAGTAGAAAAAACGGGAAAAATTTCTCGTGCATATCTGGGCGTTCGATATAGCGATATTACTCCCGAGATCCAAAAGGCGAATAATTTATCCGTTGACTACGGTGTGCTCGTGATGCGTGGACAAAACCCTCAAGACTTGGCTGTTATTCCTGGCTCACCAGCAAATAAAGCAGGAATTGTTGAAGGGGATATTATCTTGCAAGTAGATGGGGTAAAACTTGATAGTAATACATCGCTTGCATCTCTTATCGCAAAAAAACAGCCAGGAGATTCTGTACAGCTTACAATATTGAGCAAAGGACAACAAAAAACAGTAAAAGTTACATTAGAAGAATTAAAATCATGACGTTTCGCGAACGAGTACTTGAAATAGTGCGCGCGATCCCAGAAGGGGAAACAATGACGTACGGCCAGGTTGCTGAACTTGCTGGCAGTCCAAACGCGTACCGTGCAGTGGGATCGATTATGAAACATAACTACGATCCAACGATACCATGTCATCGCGTTATTAAGGCGGATGGCACACTTGGGCAATATAATCGAGGGGCTGAACGGAAAGCGAAGCTTCTGAAGCAAGAAGGTGTTACTATGGACATGTATGAACGGTGATGAACTTCTAGGCAATATCGTTCGTTGGGCAAACGAAAATGAGAACATTCTTGCTATTATCCAAACTGGATCTCATGCAAGAAGCGATGAAATGGTGGATGAATTTTCCGATTACGACATTGAGCTTATCGGTCGTGACAATACTCAGCTTGTTCAAAGTGATGATTGGATTCAACAGTTTGGTTTGGTATGGATTCAACAATCGTTCAAGGAAGGTCAAGACTACCCGACGAAGTTGGTGATATATGAAAGCGGTATTAAAGTAGACTTCACGCTTGCAGACGAACAACGGATCCTTAATATGAATGCCAAGTTAGATGATCTCTATCAACGAGGATACAAAGTCCTCCTGGACAAGTTTGGTATTACTAAAAAATTACCCAAACCTACAGGACAAGGTCCAACAAATAAACCGCCAACACAAGACGAGTATTTGGCAGCAGTGGGGGAATTTTGGTTCGAAGCTTCTCACATTCCAAAGTATCTCGTTCGTGAAGACCTATGGGTGGTTAAGTTCCGTGACTGGACGATGAAAGAAATGATGTTGAAAATGCTGGAATGGTACGCAATTACAAGGACTGATTATCCTGCAGAAGTTTGGCATATTGGTACGCACATACAACATTGGCTTGAACCTAAGAAGTATGATCGACTTCAATTAATCTTTGCTCATTTTGATGGAAAGGATAGTTGGAAAGCATTGCTGGCAGAACTCGATTTATTCCGCGACATTTCTCGCGCAGTGGCGGATCAGCTTGGCTACCAATATCCCACTGAAATGGATATGAACATCAGTAATTATGTTCGAAGTTTCGAGGGAAGGTTGTAAAACACTCACTTTTATATTCCAAACAATCCGTTGCGCTCTTGTAAACCACACGCTATTATGCCTTAACGCCTCCTTAGCTCAGTGGCAGAGCAGTGCATTCGTAACGCACAGACGCAAGTTCGATTCTCGCAGGGGGCTCATAAGGTATACTAGATATATGCAATTAGCAGAACTGCAATTACAGATTCAAGACCTTACACGGCGGCTCCAACAGGTGGCCGACCGTCTTTGAAGTTGCTTCAAAGAAAAAAAGAATAGAGGAAATTATACAGCTCCAAAATGAGCCAGGTTTTTGGAATAATCAGGAGTCAGCAACTATTGCAACACAAGAACTCGCAATACTGGAACGAGATACTGAATTTGTTGATAAGCATGCGCAAGCATTGCAGGAATCTGCTGAACTTGTTGCAATTATGTCAGAATCTGATGAATCAGCACTCCGAGAAATCGAAGAAACTATTCAGGAAATACGAAAAGAAATTTCTGACAAAGAATTTCTCCTGCGCTTTAATGGGCCACATGATGCAAACAATGCAATCATGACAATACAATCGGGAGCCGGCGGCACAGATGCTCAAGACTGGGCAGCGATGCTAGAGCGAATGTACATGCGATTTGCAGAACAAAAAGGTTGGAAAACAATACTCATAGATCGAATGCCTGGCGAAGAAGCTGGTATTAAACATACTACGTTTATTATTTCTGGGGATCATGCCTATGGGTTACTAAAAGGCGAGCATGGAGTACATCGCTTGGTTCGCTTATCACCATTTAATGCCGATCACTTGCGCCAAACATCATTTGCACGAGTTGAAGTACTGCCGGAAATTCCCGCAACAGAAGCTCCTACTATTGATGATGGGGATCTAGAAATTGATACGTTCCGTGCAAGCGGGGCAGGCGGTCAGCATGTAAACAAAACAAGTTCTGCTGTCCGTATTCGACATATTCCAACAGGAATTGTCACCCAATCGCAATCCCAACGCTCGCAGGCACAAAATAAAGCAACTGCACTATCAATGCTTGCAGCAAAGTTACAAATTCTCATTGAAGAACAAAAGGTTCAGCAAGTTCGTGATTTGCGAGGAACCCATAAAGAGGCTTCATTTGGAAATCAAATTCGCTCATACGTATTGCATCCATACACGCTCGTAAAAGACCATCGATCAAATATCGAGACACGAAATGCGCAAAAGGTTTTAGATGGCGACATTGGAGATTTCCTTGTGGTATACTAATACAACTTTCTCATGATTACTTTTACGAAAGTTTCAAAAGCATATTCAGAAAAGAGCCCTGCGCTATCTGACATAACACTCACAATCCCCACGGGAGATTTTGTATCTATTGTAGGACAAAGCGGCGCAGGTAAATCAACTCTGCTTAAGCTATTATCCGCGGAAGAAAAGCCGTCAAGTGGCACTATCGTTATTGATGGCTGGGATATTACAAAAATTAAGAATTGGCAGGTACCGTATTTGCGCAGACAAATTGGAGTAGTGTTTCAGGACTTTAAATTACTTCCTAAATTTACCGCGTTTGAAAATATCGCATTCGCGATGGAAGTAGGCGGAGCAGATCCAAAAGAAATACGATCTTCAGTTCCACAAATATTAAAGTTGGTGAATCTTGTAGATAAAGCAAATACCTATCCAAACGAAATGTCAGGAGGGGAACGCCAACGAGTATCTATTGCTCGCGCACTTGCATATAAGCCACAAATATTACTAGCAGATGAACCGACGGGGAATCTCGATGCATTAAATTCATGGGATATTGTCCAGCTTTTGATTAAAATAAATAAACTCGGAACCACGGTGTTGCTCGCAACTCACAATGACGATATTGTAAACGCATTAAAAAAACGTGTTATCACTCTCAATCAAGGAAAATTGGTTTCCGATCAGCAGGGTGGAACATATAAACTATAACTATGATTGGTATCACTTTTTTCCGAGTACTTAGAAACGCATTCAGAAATTTCAGGCGAAACGTATGGCTTTCTATTGCAACAACCGTGATCATGACCCTTACTCTATTGGTTATATCTTTTCTATACATTGTAAATGTTGTTGGAACACAAGTTCTCACCTCGTTTAGCCAAAAAGTTGATATTGCAGTAATTTTCAAAGATTCCACCACTCCAGATCAAATCGCGACTATTCAACATGCTGTAGCCTCCCGTTCCGATGTAGCCGATACGCATATCATTTCAAGCGATGAAGCTCTCGATCAATTTAGAACGAAGCACAAAAATGATCCTTACATAGAACAAGCTTTGAGCGAATTACAGCGCAATCCACTGCCAAGCAGCATGTATATTGTTGCAAAAGATCCCCAATTCTATACCGACATTTCAAACAACCTGCAAAATCCGACCTACTCACAATATATTGAGAAAGTAAATTTTGAAGATTCAAAGACAGTCATAGAACGACTTATTCATATCATGACTGTAACAAAAAATACTGCATTACTCGTTACTGGAATATTTGCAGTGCTTGTCATGCTCATTATGTTCAATACGATTCGATTGGCAATATACAGCTTCAGAGAAGAGATAGATATTATGCGATTAGTGGGCGCTTCACGATGGTATATTCAAAGCCCATTCATCGTTGAATCAATGCTTGTAGCAATAATTAGCGTGGCAATCAGTATTATCATTACTTTTGTTCTTCTGAATGCAGGCGCAGATCAAATTAATAGGTTCTTTTTTGCAGGGCAAAATACCGCATTTGATATTTATGCATATGCGACCTCGCACTGGGTACAATTAATTGGAACAGAAGTTGGTGTAGCACTGATCTTAGCAATCATGAGCAGCTACATCGCCGTACGGCGATACTTGAAATGACAATCCATTGATTGTCATCCCCGACCTGATCGGGGATCCAGGCATTATGACGTGGATTCCGGGTCAAGCCCGGAATGACACTATATGGTCCGCAAAATATCAGTGAGTGTCGGAGGCACTTCTTCAACGTGCACTAATTCTGATTGGCTCATAAGGTCATAGAGCGATGGGATAAATCGAGAGTTTCTAGTCATTACTCTGATTAAATTTCCTTGAAACCGATCAGTAGGCAATATGCGTACTTCAAGTACGCCGCTATGGGATCGAATTTTTTTGAGCGTATCGTATCGGAGCGCCTCAACCCATGCATTGATAATTCTGGGAACACCTGAGGCGATAGCAATATCATCTTTTATTCCTGTATGCGCCACAGCTCCGTGATGCAACAGCAAAAGTGGCAGATTCATTTGCTCTGCATATTGTGGAACTCGAGTGGTAAGCAACACCGTTTTTCCTGCACATGCGATATGTAAGAATCGTTTTGTCTCTTCTACTCCCAACACATCTAGTACATCGTCTAAGAGCAGTAGAGGGGAACTAGAAAGGCATGCTCTTGCGAGCGCATAACTTATTTTTTGTGTTAAGGAAAGTTCTTGGATTTTTTGATTCGCTTTATCTTTCATTTCCAAAAGCTCAAGTAATTCATCGATACGAGCAGGCAAATGGGGAATATCATATTGCTCGCCGAAAGCCACTAAGCTGTCGTATATCGAATAGCTGGATGTAAAATCTTCATGATCTAGCGATACATATCCAGATCGAATTGACGCATGGTCTGCACTATTTTTCCCATCTATATCAATACTTCCTGCAATAATATCTAAATCATTACAGAGTAGCTTTAATAGAGAAGATTTTCCCGCACCCGGAGCTCCATATATAACTACATGATCCCCTTGATTCAACGTAAACGAAATACCATGCAGAATTTCATGACTCTTCGCGTTCCGGTAACTAGCAGTTATATTTTTCACCCCCACAAACGATTCAGCCATATATCTATCTTACTTCTTCCAGTTTTGTAATTCTTTTTTCATGATCATATATGTCAAATTCCAATTTTTTAACTTCGCGCAATTCTTGGGTTAGCCCGCTAATTGCATTCGTATTCATTTCGATTTTCTGATTCATTTCTTTATTTATTTGACGTTGCTCCGTTCGAAATTCTTCAAGCCCGTGCTCGAGTGTATCAAATCTCTTATCGCTAGATTTTTGCATACTTTGCATTTCCGAAACAAGTTTCCCAAAAAAGTCTTTGATCATTTCCATTCCTTCAGCCCACTGGGTCTGGGTTACGTAATTCTCTGTTAATTGCCCAGTTTTTTTCATAGCACTACTATACCATATTGCATCTTGTATTATTAGAGTTTTTCCCTGAAACTGCATATACACCCACAGCAGGGGATACTCCCGGGTCGTCTAATGGCAGGACAGCAGACTCTGAATCTGCTAATTTTGGTTCGAATCCAAGCCCGGGAACAATGAATATTTAGCCTTACGAAAAATTGAGTTATTATATTTTTATGCCAAACGAAGATCGATTCCCATTTTCAAGTATTTTTAGAGAAAACTCTCAGGGACAACTTGAACCAATTGAGCGAGTAGAAATTGGAGGAGTTTCTTTTGGGCCAGGAGTTTCTTTTGGGCCAGGAGTTTCTTTTGGTGGATTTAATCCACATTTATACAAAGGACTTGATTTTGCCGGAGAAAGAAAGCCTGATGGGACCATTGTTCTTAAGGGAGTATTTCCTGCGCAATAACTTATGGCAAACAATAAAAACCAAGAACCGGTATCATTTGGAGAATTGGAGTTGGTAAAAAAATTACTACTCGGCAGCATTGAGGACGCGGTTGAATCTTTGCATAAAGAGAATGATGTTTTACGTCTAATTTTAATTGGTCTAGTTATTGTATTATTTATTGGATATGTGGCTTTACTGATATCAGTAATTGGTCTTTTATTTACATTTTTCAAGTAATATATGAACATCACAAAAATAGGACATTGTTGTTTTTATATTAAAGAAAACGGGGTCGGAATTCTGACGGATCCTGGTGCATGGAGTACAGGACAGAATAGTCTTAGCGGAATTGATATTATTCTTATTACTCACGAGCACGCGGATCATTTTCATACAGACTCCATAAAAGAAGTACTAAAAAATAATCCCGATGCCACTGTTGTTACAAATAGTGCAGTTTCAAATTTATTAAAAGAACAGGGGATTGCATGTGAAATTATAGAAGATGGACAACAAAAAACTATACAAGGAATTGAAATCGCAGGGTACGGAAAAGATCATGCTGTTATATACAAAACAATTCCAGTTGTTATGAACACCGGGTACTTTATTGCAAATAAATTCTTTTTGCCCGGCGATGCTTTTGTAAATCCTGGAGTTCCTATTGAAATTCTTGGTATGCCAATGATAGGTCCATGGATGAAATTATCAGAATCTATCGACTGGGCACTTTCCCTTAAACCGAAGGTTTGTATTCCAATCCATGACGGAATGCTCACTCCTAGGCAATGGATCTATATTGCTCCAACAAAAGTTTTAGGGGAAGCAGGAATTCAATTTGATGTTATTGAATCGGGCCAAAGCATAGAATATTAATCCATAGTTGGTTATAGTGAATCCATGAACATATTTATCGGCGCGGATCATCGGGGATATGCGATGAAAGAAGGCTTAGTATCTTGGATGAAGGAACAGGGGTTTACTGTTGAAGACGTAGGCGCAACGGATTTTACCGAAGGGGATGATTATCCTGATTACGCAACGCTTGTTGCACAAAAAGTTGCAGAAGATACAGAAAACAATCGGGGGATTTTACTTTGTGGATCTGGTGTCGGAATGGCTGTTGCTGCAAATAAACTTGCAGGAATTCGTGCTGCAAATATCGAATCTGTAGACGTAGCGAAAAGTGCACGGAATGATGATGATATAAATGTATTGTCGCTTGGAGCAGATACTATTTCTTTAGACGATGCGCAAGCAATTACTGCAACTTTTTTACAAACCCCATTTGCGCAATCAGAACGGCATGTACGAAGAATTGAAAAAATAAAGAGGCTAGAATCATGACCAATAACGTTGAAATAGTCCCCGCAATTTTGAAACAAACATACGAAGAAATTGCATCTGAATGGGAGAAAGTTATAAGTGTTGCGCAGCATATCCATATTGATGTAACGGACGGAGTTTTTGCAGGAAACAAAAGTTTTTTAGATATTCCGAGATTAGCAGATTTGCCCGCCAGCTCGGCGGGCGACTCAGCAGCTAGCCGAGTCGAACTGCATATGATGGTTGAGACACCGGCAGATTATATTGACGATATCATCGAACTAAATCCTGGGCGCTGCATATTTCATATTGAAGAATTTTTAGGAACAATGGATTTACCATTTGTATATAATACGATTGGGGAGCACACGAGCTCTGAAATGGGAATTGCGATTAATCCGGAAACAGACACTGCTCTACTTACAGAGTATCTACCGATCGTACAATATGTTTTATTCATGGGGTACAAGCCGGGCTTTGCAGGACAAGATGTGAATACCGAAATATTTAAAAAAATCTCAGACTTTCATGCTCTATATCCCGCGATAAAAATTGCAGCTGACGGTCATGTAGATAAAGAAACAATTCAACACTACGTCCACGCTGGTGCAAGCATATGTTGTGCCAATACTGCAATTTTTGGAACGGGTAACCCGGAAGAAAATATAAAGCAATTAAAGTTACTAGCAGTATCATAAAAAAATAATGGTATACTAATTAGATGCAGCGGCTCACTACACGAGAAGATTTGGAGCGCATGGCGAATACTATTCGCAAAGATATTATTTCAATGTTAGTGGAAGCAGGATCCGGTCATAGCGCAGGCCCGCTTGATTTGGCAGACATTGCAACGGCACTGTATTTCAACGTTTTAAACACTAGTCCGAAGCAAAAGTCTGATCCGGATCGCGACCGATTATATATTTCATGCGGCCACACTGCGCCGGTATGGTACGCAACACTTGCACGCGCGGGATATTTTCCCATTGAAGAGCTCAAGACCCTTCGAAAGCTCGGCTCTCGCCTACAAGGACATATTGATCGACTTACTACCCCTGGAGTTGAAAGTTCTGCTGCAAGCCTTGGGCAAGGCCTTGGTATTGCATGTGGCAGCGCGTATGCAGGTTTGATTGATAACAAAACCTATCAAACATATGCGTTATTATCTGACGGGGAACACGATGAAGGCTCTACATGGGAAGCAGTTGCATTTGCAGGGCATTACAAACTTGCACATCTTACTGCAATTATTGATCGTAATAATATTCAAATTGATGGACCGACAGAAAGTGTAATGCGCAAAGAAAATTTCAAAGAAAAATATGAAGGGTTCGGATGGCATGTCATTGAAATTGATGGGCATAACATGGAAGAGATTATCGGCGCATGCAATGAAGCAAAAGCAATTGTTGAACAGCCCGTGTGTATTATTGCGCATACGATTGCAGGAAAGGGAGTTGGCTTTATGGAATATCAATACCAATGGCATGGCAATCCACCAAATAAAGAACAAGCGCAGGAAGCCCTTGCGCAACTGCGAACGCTAGGCGATAAAATTTCCGGATCCGATCTATGAGCAATTTTTCTAAAGATGCGCATTTATCTCCACTGACATTGCATAAAGATATTGCGATGGCGGCAACGCGCGATGGATATGGTACTGGCGTCGTTGAAGCAGGAGAAGCAGAGGAAAACATTGTTGTACTATGCGCCGATCTTACTGAATCAACTCGAAGCCTGCAATTTAAAGAAAAATTTCCAAATCGATTTATTGAGATGGGAGTTGCAGAACAAAATATGGCCGTTGTTGCCGCTGGACTCGCATTGAATGGAAAGATTCCATTTGTTGCAACATATGCAGTATTCTCTCCAGGAAGAAATTGGGACCAAATTCGAATATCCTCATGCTATAACAACCTGCATGTGATCTTTATCGGCGCGCATGCAGGAATTTCCGTAGGGCCAGATGGTGCCACACATCAAGCAATGGAAGATATATCGTTAACACGAACCCTTCCTCGCATGACCGTTATTGTCCCGTGCGATGCAGAAGAAGCACGCAAAGCAATCCATGCAGCGAAAGATGCAAAAGGCCCGGTGTATATTCGACTCGGTCGAAGTGCAACACCAAAATTTACCTCTGAACATACTCCATTTACAATTGGCAAAGGACAAATATTTAGAGAGGGCACTGACGTTGCAATTATAGGAGCAGGGCCGATTATTCATTCCGCTCTCGTAGCCGCACACGCATTAGATCAACAAGGAATTTCTTGCAGAGTCATTAATATGCCAAGCATTAAACCGATAGATTCTGAATTAATTGAACAAGCAGCTCGAGAATGCAAAGCAATTGTCACGGTAGAAGAACATCAAATATTAGGCGGAGTCGGAAGTGCGATTGCGGAAGTAGTTGCCCAAACATATCCGGTACCGATTGAATTTATAGGTATGCATAATTCATTCGGGGAATCCGGAAAACCAGAAGAGTTACTTGCTAAATACAACATGGATACACCGGCAATTGAAAAGGCTGTGATGAAAGTACTCAAACGAAAGAATATATGAACACGAAGCTTATTATTGTCATTGCCGCAGTCATACTTATTTTTCTTGCGGGTATTTGGTTTGCATTTCAACTTCCTCAAAATGCACCTAGCGCAACAACAGGTGGATATACTGGCCCTGTATTTTCTGATTTACGAATTGGTACGGTAGTACGCGAATCGTTTGCTACCCAAAAAAATCCGCCTATAAAACAAAAATCTGATTACTCAACGAAGGATTTAATTATGCTGCAAGGAACAACATCGGATAGTGTTACGGCTCCAGTAACAGTAACTGTACGATTAAAAGATGCTGCGCAGACTATTATTCCGCTCACACCAGATTCCGTTACACTTGATCCGGGTAAGAATGAATATTGCTGTTGGACAATTCCAACGGTAGGGGATTACACCATGCAAGTACTTCGCCCTGATGGCATTATCACGAATCTTCCGCTAAAAATAACTCCAGCAACTGGGCAATAATAAACTTGACAAATATATTACATGGGCGTATAGTATGCTCATGAAAATTGCATTCCTCGTATCTAAAATGCCTTTATTTGCTGGTTTTACGGCGTTTGCGCTCGCTATGCCTCATATTTCATTTGCAAGCGAAGCAAACTACGGAGCTGGTTTTTGGCCTTCTCCAAGCAATATAATCGTTGAGGAACCCCAATCTATTACCGCTAATTATGGCGCTGGATTTGAAGCTTCACCTTCTATTTCGCAAAACTCAACAGCGAATAAGCAAGCATCTTCAAAAGCAAATTATGGGGCAGCATTCAGGGGAGCAACTATTTTTTCTCCTACTACAGAAGACAACCTGGCGGTAAAAGGAAATTTTGGATCAGGATTCACAGGATCACCTACGGTAGACCAAAACTCAACTTCCGGCGGAGACATATCTCGCGATAGCTTTGGCGCAGGTTTTACTGCGTCTCCTACGCTTGTAGGGAACGAACATGGATCAATAATTACCACGGGTAACTTCGGCGCAGGATTTAATAGATCACCTATTTTAGTTGGCAACGAGAGCGCATCAGTTATTACAACAGGTAATTTTGGAGCTGGATTTGTGCCATCTCCCAATGTGGTCAATACATTTACGTTCCGACCAAATGCGGCCAACTATGGTGCAGGATTTAGAACATACGGCATTCCATGGTCATGGTCTGGAGCCCCATACCGCATCTACAGCCTTGGCTGGTGGTGGTAAAATAAATTTGACAAATTAACGTATTGAGAGTATAATGCTCTCACGGTTAGCTACATCGTAGCTATACAAGTTCCTTTCAGAATCTCTTTTGGAGACAAATCGTGCGAAATTTCGGATTATTGATTATTGCCATTGCGTTCACAGTTCTTTGCGGAAGCGCAGAGAAGGCAGGCGCTCAATACGGGTACGGATATGGGCCGTACGGAATGAACTCCTCAACGTTCGCGCCAACACTGATGATGCCACGATGGGGACTTCCCGCAGGAGGATATTCGGCTGCATCTCTTTACCAACCTGTTCCAAATCTCAATCGGTATGGAGCTGGGTTCATGCCGAGTCCAGTCATTTATGCGTCGAATGGGGAGGCGCTGTACAATTACCCAGTTCAGCAATCCACGCCGCCGGTTGCCCCTCCAGCCCCTGCGCCGGTACCGGACCCGCGGATGAATAATGTTCGCGAGCCGGAGCAGTCTCCGCAGCCACGCGTGTATATTGCACGATTGGTCAGAAGAAGATAGGAATCGGATCCTAAGATCCGATTCGAACCGTTGATGTTGTAGCGATACATATCAGCGGTTTTTTATTTGCATTCAATCTTTTTTCCAATCATAGTTACGCCATATGAGGATAGATATACGAAAAGACATTCCACTTGCTCCACTTACGACGATACAACTGGGAGGAATTGCCCAGGAATATATTTCATGCACAACAAATGCGGATATCATTGCAGCATTAGAATATGCAAAGGAAAAAAATCTGCAGATTCATGTGTTAGGAGGGGGGAGCAATACAATCTTTTCGGATACCGGATTTTCTGGGTTAGTTATTCATGTTCAGACAACCGGCATTACCCATGAAGAACAAGATAGGTCGGCAATACTTACTGCACAAGCAGGGGAGAACTGGGATACAGTGGTTCAATACGCAATAGAACACCATCTTACTGGTATTGAATGCCTATCCGGTATTCCCGGATCGGTTGGAGGCACGCCATTTCAGAACGTAGGAGCATATGGACAAGATGTTTCGCAGACTATAGAAAAGGTTAGCGTTATTACTGTAGAAACAATGGAGCAACAAGATTTCTCGAATCAAGAATGTAATTTTGGATATCGAACAAGCAGATTCAAAGGCGTTGATAACGGCAAATATATTATTACGGCAGTAAGATTTAGACTACAAAAAAACAAAACACCAGAAATAAAATATCCTGAATTAGCCGCCTTCGTTTCCGCTAATGGCGAAATTTTAGCGGGCCAAAGCAATCTGCAACAAGTAAGAAATGCGGTATTAGCCTTGCGCAAGAAAAAATCAATGGTACTAGACTCGCAAGATCCGAATAGTATTTCATGTGGATCATTTTTCACGAATCCAGTTATTTCTGAGCAAGAATTTCAAAATAATACAGCTGTATCGAAAACCGATATTCCACATTTTCCCGAAAAAAATAATTGCGTTAAATTGTCTGCGGGATGGCTTATTGAACATGCGGGATTTCAAAAAGGTATGCGGGAAGGGAATATTGGTATTTCCGAACATCATAGTTTAGCACTGGTTAATCACGGAGGAACAACAAAAGAATTACTTGGTTTTGCTCAACAAATTCAATGTGTTGTAAAAGAAAAATTTGGAATCAATCTAGAGATGGAACCAATCGTAGTTGAGTAACGCTACACAATTCGATATGGAGCAACATCTGCCGCATCTATCGGCAATTCTTTGTATATTTCAACAAGTTTCTGTAATTCTCCTGCAAGTAATACATGATACTCATGCACTAGTTTTTTCTTTGCGCCGAGTTCTTGATATGGACCATATGCTATATGAGAACCAGAAGATTCCTCGATCAATGTACGTATTGCTTCTGCGCGAGCATATGCTTTTGCATTTGTTTTATCTCGCATAGTGAGCCGGACCAATTGGGTATAGGGTGGGAGATTAAATCGCTTTCGTTCTGCAAAAATTTTATTAATCCATTCTTCGTCTTTTATTCCAAATACTTCCTTTGCAACATCGCCATATCGAGTACCTATATAGACATCATGAGAAGCAACAAGTAATGCCAATCGAGATACAATTATTTTTGCGCGTTCAGAAGACCGATAATCAATAGAACGCAACGTCCATTCCGGAAATAGCCATACGACATAATCGAATTGAGCACGCGGGGGATAAGTTAGCATTCCAACCGTCCCGACATAAATATGCTGCTTTGCGGATTTGGAAAGTTTATAAAAAAGAGATTTTTTTAATTCAGCATCGTCTTTTTTATTAAATATAATAAGTACATGTTTCTTAGAACGCGCCCATGTTCTTATATTACTTCCGAGTTCGTCAGAAATTTTTCGCTTCCATTTTTTATCTTCGAACGAAGAAGTAATAATAATGGCAGTGGGATGAATTGAATTATCGCGAAGCACTTCGCATTTCTTTTCACTAATCATGCGTCGAAGATACAGAGAAGGATATGACGATGAATAAATAAGCGAAGCTTTAGCAAGGCGCGCCAATTCTTCAGCACCGAGTACCGTATGTAATCGAGGATATTGGTCCCATAATTTGTAGCTTTCGATTTGTTCTTCGTCGATAATAATAGTATTCAGGCTTTGAAACGGCAGAAATAACGCTTTCTGCGTACCAACAATAATTCTGCAATCGCCAGAATCTACCAGTGTCCATATTTGTCTTTTTTCAGATTGCGATAATCCGGCATGATATATTTTGGCAGAATTATTTTCAATTTCTTATGCAAATACCTTTTCGTATGCTGTTAGCATTGCCACCTCGGGAACAAGAATAAGCGTTTGTCCCGTGCGTGTACGAGTAAGCTTTGCAATCATTTCGCGTCGAGTATCCGCATCGTGTTCTATAATGGCGGATGGTTTTTTTCGGCGTGCTTGTCTGCCGAAGTCTTGGCGAAGGCTGGGGGGGATGTGCGATGCAAGTCCTGAAAACGAGGATGGCAAAAATAGTCGAGCAGTAAACCCGAATCCGCCATGCGCCATATCGGCAAGCCAACGAGCATATTGCATTTGCAGAAGCGTAAGTTGAATATTTGTTATTGTTCTTATCTGCTTTGTCGGATAGCTCGGCTTTTGAATATCAATCACAGTAACTATTCCCGTGATAATTCTCTTGCCGAATGGAATTTTTACGACAGAACCGATACTAATCGCATCTTTTCGTGAGACATAGTATGTATATGCATGTTGGCCGCGTTGGCCTAATGGAACACACGGAGCAACTTCTACATATTGAATGGATTTACGAGCCATAAAACATAACAGGGAAGCGGTACATAGTTACAACTTCATGATGGGGATCTATTCGTGCTTCGCGAATCGCAGTTGCTATTTGCTCGTCTGGAGTTTCAATTCCGACTCTTCGGGGCAATAGCACTGCGGATTTATTGGTATCAGATCGAACATATAATCCATAGACGAGCGGCATTAAATGCTCTCTGCTGGTAATACGCTCCATAAACCCAAGTACGCCAACCGTATACGTATATCGTGCCGCATCGGCAGGTCGAATCTGTACTCCCTGTTGAATAATTGCCTCAACGGTGTTTCTTACAATCTCTTGAGCGAGATTTGGCATTTTGGGTAGGGGACTGCCATGCATTGCGCGCAAGTGATGCCCAGGCTCTTCTCCGATGATGACATAGCAGGCTTTCTGTCTTAAGAGTTCTTGCGGAAGCGGAAAATTCAATTCCACATACTCACCAGTTTTAGCATAGTGTTCTGCGGCTTGTTTTGCGATTTTACTATAGAGTCCGCTCATATCTACTTAAGGGTACGTTCTAGCATAAAATACGCAACGTGAGTATCCTAATACCTATGAGTGTCTTTATTGCATGCAACATTCCCAAAAACACAATTCTTGCGATTCGAGATGGGATGCGTTCGTATCAACATGTACTTGCGACGAGCGTCCCGCAGGAAAAGTGGCATTGCACCATCCTGTTTCTTGGCAATATTGAATTATCGGATGAAATGAAAACAATTCTTACACAACCTATACGACAACCTTTTCACTGCATCCTTACCGTCCTATCGCTTGGGCAGGGCCAAAATAAAAAACAGCTCTGGGCATATATACAAACACAGCAATTACTCACGAGCATTCGCCAAGAGCTTATATATCGTGCACGCATACATGAACCGAAAGAATTCATTCCTCATATAAACGTAGGAGCGCTTGAGAACCAATCTGACGGGCGGCCAATCCCTGATATGCCAGTAAAAGCAACGTGGAGTGTATCAGAACTTCTTTTATTACAAAGCAATCCAAATAACCCTGGCGCCCTCTATGAACAGCTCGGGACCATTCCAATCACACCGTGAATATATTGCGGGAGTTCCGTGTGATTTTTTGTCTCAGGAAGAATATATCCGAGCAATTACAGCATCATTAGTATCACATACCCTTACACATATCGTCACGCTAAATGCAGAGATGGTTGTTCTTGCGCATCATGATGAGAAGTTTAACAAAGCAATACATCGCGCTGAACTTATTATTCCAGATAGCTCTGGTATTTTATGGGCGAGGGATTATATAAACAAAAAAACAACCTTATTATCGTTCTTTTTTTCTCGGACAATGCCCTTAACAGGCGTTGAGAGCGTAGATAGTATCTGCAAAGAAGTAGAACTCCTGCATGGTTCTGTATATTTAATTGGGGGAGAAGAATATGACCGAAAAAAAACAGCCCAGATCTTGCAAATCAAATACAAAAAATTAAAAATTACGATACTCAGCGATTTAACTTTCTTTAACTCCCCCTTAAAACGGGGAGGAGACCAAAAACCATCAGCTATTTTTGTCGCACTTGGCGCTCCTAAACAAACAATGTGGATCGAACAACACAGAACACAATTAGAACAAGCTGGCATTCGCATTGCAATAGGGATAGGCGGCGCGTTCGCGATGATTTCAGGCAGACTCCCGCGTGCGCCATATTGGATGAGGAAAGTACATCTAGAATGGCTATGGAGACTTTTATTAGAACCTAAAAGAATACATAGAATTTGGAATGCCATTATAGTATTTCCTCGACTCATAATCG
>DATIIA010000055.1:0-2177 GCA_035480115.1 Candidatus Anderseniibacteriota bacterium
CAATACGACACATTAGTATTTGTATTCTTCCTGCGATTTATTATCTCAACTCTCGCCCATGTATGCTTTGCTGGGCTCATGGGTACGTTAATGGCACAGGGAACGCTCCAGATGTTTCGCTCCAACAAATTCTTCATTCCAGCGTTCGTTATTCCATGGATGCTGCATGGCCTGTTTGATTTATTGCTAGGTATTGGATATGGGTTTTATGCAATTTGTATTTTAATTGCCGCTCTTCTTGTGTTGATTTCCTGCGCAATGAAACGAGAATTTTCTATTATTCATCGGCAAGATGGTATTTTTTTGGAAAAGCCATATGCCCCGGAATCGCCAGATATGGCCATTCTCAAGCGTGCATTGCAAGTTGTTGATTCTCCATGGAATATTAATGCGCCGTGGTTGAATACAAACAAATCAACGCGTACTATCTATAGCGTAACGCACCAAAATCATGAATAAGCGGCAACTATGGATTATTACAGGGCTGGGAGTGGTATGTCTTCTTTTTATCGGCATATTAATTAACATCATTGGAAACGTTTCTATTCGTTCTAATGATATTTCTATTTTTCGTATCGGAATTCATGTCGTAAGTCCGCTCACAGCTGGTTCGCGCACGGTCATTCGTTGGGATACGCCAACAACAATAGCTGCGCAGCCGGTGATGATTGTTCTTCGATCAAAGCAGGGAATAACCGCACTTGCCGAGACGCCATTTTTTGCAGGCACTGCTTCTATTCAAATTCCTTGTAGTCAGCAACAAGGTTCGGCAAGCATTGAGCTTGTAAGTTCTCAAGATAAAAGTCTTATTGCATGGGACAGTATTACAATCAACCCCGCAGGGCCTGATTGCGCAAGATAAAAAAAGACCCCAAGCCGATATCAGCTATGGGGCAATGTATTTGTAGCGAATGTCAGCTCCTTCGAAGCATACACTCATTTCCCACTCGTGGAGAAAATAGGGCCGATGATCACTGACGCGGTATTTTTGAAGATTCCTGGAGTGGTAGAAATTACATAATAAACGGTTCTATGGCTATGTCGTCTCCACTCCCATATTCTAAAACCAAGTTCTCTCCAATCTTTTTCAATTTGTTTGCATGCTGCCTCAATGGTATGGGCAGCGATTTCTGTCGATGACGACATAGCACTACCCTTTCGTGTAGGAACGTAAAAAGAACGATTTCAATTTATTTTATTATATCGATTCTGTCAATAGCGAGTTGAAATATTCAATCGTTTTTTGTAATCCTGTTTCAAGATCAATTGTTGGTTCCCAACGGAGCTTTTCTTTTGCTAATGAAATATCTGGCTGGCGCTGCTTCGGATCATCTTGCGGAAGAGGCATGTAGGTTATTTTTGATGTTGCATTTGTTAATCTTATGACATGCTCAGCAAGCTGCTTCATAGAAAACTCAACTGGATTTCCGAGATTCACGGGCCCAATAAATCCGTCTTGGTCCATCATAGCCATCATGCCATTTACTAAATCATCTACATAGCAGAATGATCGTGTCTGGCTGCCATCTCCATATATTGTAATCGGTTTGCCGGCTAAGGCTTCTACAATAAAATTACTTACTACTCGGCCGTCTTCCGGATGCATATTAGGGCCATAGGTATTAAAAATTCGAATAATACGGATGTCTACTCCATGTTCGCGATGATAATCCATGCATAATGTTTCTGCGACGCGTTTGCCTTCATCGTAACAACTACGCGGGCCAATTGTATTTACATTTCCCCAATACGTTTCTTTTTGGGGATGTTCATGAGGGTCGCCGTACACTTCAGATGTCGATGCTTGCAAAATCCGTGCACCGCATTTTTTTGCCAAACCCAACATGTTGATCATCCCTATAGTAGATGTCTTAACAGTCTTAATCGGATTAAACTGGTAATGCACGGGCGATGCTGGGCATGCTAAGTTATAAATCTGATCTGCGTTAACGCCTTCTAAGGGCTTAACAATATCGTGTTCTATAAGTGAAAAATTTGGATTGCTTACAAAACGTTCAATATTCTTTTTTTGTCCAGTAAAAAAATTGTCGACGCAAATAACAGAATCTCCGCGATCAAGCAGCCGTTCAATTAAATGATTTCCGATAAAGCCTGCGCCGCCGGTAACGATGATCTTCATCGCACTAGTATATCCTTTATTTCTTCACTTGTTCAAC
>DATIIA010000056.1:0-6060 GCA_035480115.1 Candidatus Anderseniibacteriota bacterium
CCGATGCGCAATACAAAACTTCCATCTTGAGGAGCATCGTGAATATTAAGCTTGAGCCGCGCCATTACTTTTACGCGCGACAATATAAGGGCCCATCCATCTCGGTCAAATTGCACAATATCTTGCAATACTCCATCAATACGAAACCGCAACCGCGCCTTTAATTCTTTTGGTTCAATGTGAATGTCTGATGCTCGCAGCCTCACAGCGCTAATAACAATTGCCGTTAGAATTTCTGTAGGGGGCATGCTCGTAATCCGCAACCCAAGTTCTTCTAAATTTTTTAATTCTGTTGCAAACGTATCCGCTTGCTCTTGCATGATTTTTAATTCGTCTTGTGGCCCCACGTCCAGCGCTGCTTCGCGCCTATAGCGCGCAGCAGCAGCAGTCAAGCTGCGCTTCGAAATCACATACATATGCGGTTCATATCCGAGCTGCTGCTTAACAGCACGTATCACTTCTTGGGTTGCAGGAGAAGAAGGATTTACCGCACCTATGCGGATATCGCCACCCTGTTTGTAAAACAAGACGGTTTCAGCATCTAGCGCGCTTTTTTTTGGAATCTTTTCCAATACATCAGAATCAATTGGAAACACAACTAAATTAATATATGGCAGCCCCAATTGTTCCGCTCGATGCTGAGCAAGCCGCTCCTCTTGTCCTTGAGAGAATGTTACGAGCTTTGCTCCTAACTCTTTATGCAGCTCTGATTCTGATGATGCAGCATTCAATGCCATGCATTGTAGTATATATCAGTTCTTTTTCGTAAGATACGAATAAAATATATTTTTCATTTCTTCATCATCATGAACAAGAACTGGGCGAGGAACAACATCATGAGCATCCTGCTTGGACTCAACGGTACGAACGACATCTTGATGGATCAACTGATACGGATGATCAGGCTCCGTAAACTCAACCCATGATTGGCCTGCGACAAAATCCATTGGCACGCGTCCTGAGTTTGCAATAACTAAATCAATAGGGCGGCCAATATAAGACTCGTATACTCGGACGAAATCTTCGCCCGACCAGCCTACAGTGTGAAGAGGGGTTGTAAGTAAAGTCATTACTGCAGAAATATGCGCCTTACTATGTTTAAGCGCAGACATTCCCCCCAGTGACAGTGAGGCAAGTGTCGGAAGAATAGATCCATACGTGTGGCCCGGAGCAATAATAATATGCGTTGCCGTATCAAGCGCTTTTTTTGCACGCGGATTTAGAGTCTCTGATTGCTCAGCAAACGTTACACGAATGTCCCCAGCTTTCCACTCTGGATTAGCCTGAACATTCACATTCCAAGATATGTAATGCTGTCCGCTGCCCAATAATTGCTCTTCGCCATTCCTTCTAAGAACTACTTGTTGAGTTAAGGCGTGGAGGGACGTAGGGATCACTCCTGCATATTTCGGAACCTGCAACACGCGAGCAAACGTGGCTATTGCTGCATCGAGATCGCTCGTAAGCTCAAGCGCAGTAAGAATAACATTCCTAAGTGTATGCCCAGAAAAATCGCCGTTGGCGAATCGATATTCCAAAGCCTTTAAAAACTTATCTCCGCGAATATCTCCATGCAATGCGCTTAACGCTAACAAACATTTCGTCACATCTCCCATAGCACCAACTTCATATTGTTCTCGAAGTCGCCCAGTTGAACCCCCATCATCTGCCATATGCACTAACGCATGCAACGATATGATGGTCCCATCCATTAAAAGGGGTAATAATGCATTCAAAAGCCGCGAGGTACCATTGCCACCGCCCAGCACCACTACCCTATTGCCTTGTAGTTCTTGTTTTGGAAATGCCATATATCAATTCGTATCACACATTTTATTTCCCCCAAAACCAAATTTTCTCTTTTTGTGCAACTCCCGATGCTAATTGCCCTGCGCCACACAATAATCCGAAAAGAACAAAGAAAGCCTGTTTCGTATTTAGCGTATTTCCTGGTGCAGTATTTCCAACAATTGTCTTCACAACAACTTCTGAACTTGCGCTCGGCAAAGGTATTATGCTTGTGGCAGTAGCAGTTGATATACCTGCTACACGAGGTCGTGATACAGCAGGCTTTGTTTTTTTCTTGCTAACAGGTTTTTTGGTTGGTTGAGGGGTTTGTTGAACAAATATAATGTTCTCTTTTGACGGTGTAATTACATCACTCCAAACATATATACCATCAGAAGATCTATTATATGACTGGCCTTTTTTAACATGGTCATACGCAACAGCTGCTATTACTTTTCCATTCGGATCGATCAAGCGCGCAGTGTCTTTATCATTGTTAAGTGCAATCTTGCTATCGGCTTTATAGATCGCAATAATAGAATTTTTTGCAATGCTATCTGTATCTTTAAAATGATACGGCTTACTTCCACCGTCTGCATCATCAATCATCCATCCATATAAAGACAATGATCGATTATCATTATTTTTTATCTCAATAAACTCATTTAATTGATCAGGCTTTGATGGACTAGGATAGACTTCGTTAATAACAATTTTCGTTGAAAATTGATATGTTTTGGGAGTAGGACTAGGAGTAATTTTTGGAGTAGGAGTAGGTGTGGGGGTGGGTGTTTCAATAATATTTACTTCACCTGGAGTACTTCGGAAACTTAATTGAAAATCTCCATTATCAGTACGATTATACGAATATCCTTCTTTCGAGCTTGTATACTCCTCATCACTAGAAACAGTGTCGTCCGGATGAAGCAATCTCACATGATCACTATCGTTGTTCAACGATATCTTTGTCTGCGAGCTATAAAAAACAATAAAGTCGTTGCCGCTTATCTTGGTTCCTTCCGGTATTATAAACGGCGAACTTCCGGTTCCCTCTGCATCATCTAATTTCCATCCAGATATATCTATTGCATCACTAGAGCTGTTATAGAGCTCAATAAACTCTAGCTTTGTGTCATCGCCAGTGGGATTTGGCATATATTCATTGATATATACGGCATTGGAATAGTCAGGAAGCGGAGTAGGGCTAGCATCTGGAGATGGCGTAGGAGTTGGTGTGGGCGTAGGCACTAACACAGTGCTGTTTTCCTCACCTGGCGTACCTACTCTACCACCTACATTTCCCGTAGATGTTTGCCAGCTGCTTGCTTCTTCACAAGACGAAACTGGGTTCACACGTTCCATTGAATATCCAACTGTATTGTTCTCTCCTTTAAACCAGCTCCCATACTGATTTGCAGAATCAATAGCAGTCCCGGTTTTATCTTTAATACGCACAAGGGCTCCAGTATCAACCAATCCTAAAACGCTTTTAATTTTATTAGACGGAACCGATGTCGCATCTTCTGAAGATTCTATAAGGAAAAATCCATGAGCAGGAATTGAATCGCTGGCGTTAAATGTGACTTCCGTGTCTTCAGAATCACCTGCAGTTTTTTGACGCGTGATACTCCATCCATCTAAAGAAATATCCGCATCAGTCGTATTTTGTAGTTCAATATATTCTGCCTTGGCCCACATGATCTCACTTATAATGACAATAGGAATGTCATACCCGTGAGCGATATGGAATAAGCCTGTTATAGAAATAATGACACCAACCAATAACAGCTTACTTTTCCATGTGGGCATATCCAGCATCCGTCACTTCCCGACCTCTTGGCGTTCGTATAAGAAATCCACATTGCACTAAAAATGGCTCAATAACATCTTCAATTGTTCGCTCTTCTTCAGAGCACACCATAGCCAGAGTCTGTAATCCAACTGGACCCCCTTCAAACTTATCAATAATAGTCGATAACACGAGTCTATCGGACATATCCAAACCCTCTTCATCAATATGGAGAAGCTCGAGAGTTTGGCTTACTACATCGCTCGTAACAATCATGTGCTCTCCTACCTGCGCCACATCCCGAACTCGCTTTAATAGTCGATTTCCAATTCGAGGAGTTTTTCTGCACCGACGAGCAATTTCCTCTAATGCCTTTTCCTCTATTCGAAGGCCGAGCAACTGAGCAGATCGAGATAAAATACGCTTCATTTCATCAACATCATAAAAATCCAATCGATACGTCATTCCAAAACGATCGCGCAAGGGAGCACCGAGCATGCCAACGCGAGTGGTGGCCCCAATTAACGTAAAAGGAGGTAAGTCGATCCGAAGAGTTTTCGCCCCTGGCCCTTGGCCTACTACTAAATCTAGAGCAAAACTTTCCATTGCCGGATATAAGACCTCTTCAATAGAACGATTGAGCCGATGAATTTCATCGATGAATAAAACGTCCCCTTCTTGAAGATTGGTAAGAATTGCCGCTAAATCTGCCACTTTTGTAAGCACCGGCCCTGCCGTAACCCTAATACTAGAGGATAATTCTCGAGCAATAATAAATGCTATGCTCGTTTTTCCTAATCCGGGCGGGCCTGCGAGCAACACATGTTCTAGAGCTTCTCCGCGCTGCTTTGCAGCTTGTAAAAAAACCTGCAAACTCTTTTTTAAATGTTCCTGCCCAGTGAAATCAGCAAGGAGCTTCGGTCGAAGCGTAGCATCCAACGACTCATCCTCCGGTACGCTGGAGGCAGTTACGACACTTGTTTGCGCTTCTTCGATAGCCATAAGAATCAGTGTACCTATATTGCATTTTTTCCGCCAATAGCCTATAGTTGATGGTTCTCTTCATAGGCAACTGTAGACATTGCTTTTGTGGGGTTTGAGCCCAGATCGGACTGTTGTGGCCTCGCCTTGGCGCGGCGACACTTCTCCTCGGCACCTATCCTTCTCATGTCTACAGCTTTCTGCGAGGAAAACATGTAGTATTGTAATAACGTTATGCTATACAGATCATCTTCTATAGCCCTACTAGTTGTTGTATGTATTTGTGTGCTCGTCACAGCGTTCCACATTCCTATTTCTTCAAAGCCCATTCTTAATCTTGGCCCTAGTATTCCTGTCATCGATTTCCATACGCCAGTTTTTACCGAAGGCACCGCATTACAACATCGCATTACAACAGACACAACAGTTGGACCAGAACAAGGTACTATTATTATCAATTCACTTATTACGGTTGCTCCCGGAGCCGTTCTTACCATTTTGCCCGGAACAACTCTTGCTGTTTCAGAATTTGGAGGAATAAGCGTTTTTGGATCCTTGCATGCAATAGGAACACCCGATAAAGAAATTACATTTATTACGAATGAACAAAACGAAGTTAATAAACATTGGGTAGGAATACTTCTTCAGAATGGGAGCAATTCAGATATTCAATACGTATCTATCCACCACGCATCCCCTGCTATAAGCTGTGCCCCTCATATCCACACAACTATTTCTCATGTATCTTTTCTGCTTGACGCAGTTGGGTTTGCGCATACACTATTCACATGTCAGGACATTCAAAGTGGAGCCAAATAAAACGAGCAAAAGAAGTTGTAGATAAAAAACGAAGCCAATTGTTTGGCAAGTTATCTCACGACATTCTTATTGCAACTACTCATGGAATAGATCCGGAAACCAATGCGGATCTTCGCGATGCTATTGCGCATGCCCGGAAAGCAAATATGCCACAAGCAAATATTGATCGGCTTTTAGCTCGCCAAGCAGAAAAAGGAACGCAAACGATAACGTATGAAGGGTTCGGGCCGCATGGCATCGCAATCCTTATGACTACGCTTACGGATAATCCGAATAGAACAGTTGCTGAAATTCGCGCAATTATGAAATCGCATAATGGCCAATTAGGAGTTCCAGGAAGTGTGCAGTGGAAATTTGACGAAACAGGGAATCCCAAATATCCGGTTCAAGCCAGCGAAGAAGGCAAAGCGATGTTAGACAGTCTAATTGCAGAACTAGAAGCACATCCTGATACTGTGCAAATCGTTACCGATATTCTACAATAGACCTATGATCATTCTCGGACTAGATCCGGGCATTGCCCGGACTGGTTATGGAATTATAAATACAGCTGAGTCGTATCAATTCGTCCAATGCGGGTGTATTACTACGTTACCGGTCCATCAGCTAGAACACCGGCTTGCTAGTATCGCAGAAGACTTACTGTCTATTATCACAACATATAAGCCTGACTTGGCCGTAGT
>DATIIA010000057.1:0-3300 GCA_035480115.1 Candidatus Anderseniibacteriota bacterium
GTTCTTCCGCCTTGCATAACAATATCGCGCCCTCGCATATGCTCTGGCAGTGGCTTCGAATTAATGAGCACTTCTAAGGAACACCCTTCTTCAGACCGCCCACCTACGACAGCCCCAGTTCCTAGAAAATGCACAACACATGCTTGATCATCTGTGAGTTTTCCGCTGACTAATTGATGCTCTTGAATAATCCACCATCCGGACAACCCATAATGATGAAGCGGTAACTTAAACTGGAGATGATATTGAGCAGGTTCTGTCGGAGGCGATGCAGCAATGCCTTGCATGCGCGCAGATTCAGAACCAAATGCAATATCCGGAGTATTACCAGATTCTTCTACCGCAGGAAATAATTTTGAATCGCGCGCAGGCTCAAGTAATGAGCGTATCTTTTTTTCTAACGCTTCTATATCACCTTCTCCGTTATGATCATATTGAATAATTCCTTTGGTATCTATCAATATTTTTCTTGGCCATACCGTATTGTCATATCGTTTCCAGGTTGCATACGAAGCATCGTTTGCCATGGGAAAATCTAAATCGAAACGCAATACAGCTGCCTGTACTTTATCCGAATCAGCAGCTAATTCTAGTTGAGGAGTATGAATTCCAATGACCAGAAAATTAGGACCTTCATACTGTTCCCATAACGCCCGAATATGCGGAACATCTTGCAACGATGCTGGGTCTCCGTAATCCCAAAAAAAGAGAAGGACAACCATCTTTCCTAAATCATGATCAATTCTCAATTCTTTATTTGAAACAACAATATCCCGAAGACGCTGCGGGAACGAACTCACATTCAGCCAGCTATCGCCCGAAATATTCCGAGCTCGTTTTCCAACAAATGATGAACGAAATATATTCCACATATTAGTATAGTTCAGGATCGACTCCCGGCTTGCGTGCCCATAGCGAGAATCGGGCTCCCCTTCTAATATACTCAAGCTCGCACCCTTCTTCCAATAACGTTTTTTCTACTAACGTTCGACGAGCAAATGATGGCATACGCGCAACTGTCAGGTCGCTTATTCCCAATAATCCGCCTTGGCGCAATACGCGCAAAGCTTCGCGCAGCACTCGCTGCACTTCTGCTTCGTCGATATACCCAATTGTATTAATAGCAATAACAACCTGGAACGATTCTCGGTCAAACGGAAGGCTGCGAATATCCGCTTGCTGTATTTTGAGCCGCGATCCGTATGTCGCTTGCAAATCTTGAAACACATCTTGAGCCGACTGATCAACTTCTGCACACGTTAATTCGACGTGCGGAAATGTTTCGAGAATTGTTCGTGATGTCCATCCATGGCCGGCACCAAGTTCCAAAATTTCCCCACGTAAAGGATCGGGGCATGTCGATAAAAATTTTGGCACATGGCGCCGGATGTGTATTCGATGAGGTAACGCATTATTCCACCATTTCTGAAATCCCGTAAGATGGCTCATATATGTATGAGCGTACTATATTTTTTGGTCTTTATCACCCGCAAACAATACGAGCGATACTAATATCGATAACAATCCTACGATAATTGGAATCCACGGCTCACCGCCAGCAAGATTTTTCAAGCTATCGTACAGAGCCGGAATTAAATTAATTAATCCCCCGATAAGTAATAATACTGCCGCCCATAATTGCAAACTTTTATTTGCCATATATCCCACCCCCTTTCGAAGAAAATAGTTGCTTTGCAACTTCCCAATACGCATCGTTATGGTTAACTGTTTTTTCACAGTACCAATATTCTGCCCCCCACCAATATACTTGTTGCAATTGTGTACGCTGTGCAAATAGCCGAAGCTGTACAAATCGTGCAGGGGAAAACGACTGCGATCGTTCCTCATTTGTCATTTCGTTGTATGGCTTTACGCCCCACGGCTCACCCTGTAATTCAGAAATAATAACTTGCTTATGGAAAAGGAGATAAATATAATGTGCTTTTACTCGATATGCCCAAGCGGGAAAAATATAGTCGTATCTGAATAAAGATTTCAAACGATTCGAAAACACGGTTCGATACATGGTGGTTCCAAGTTCATCTCCATACTGCGCTGCTCCAAGCCATGAATTAAGTTCTCCGGAATCGGTAATTAGAATATGGTGTGAAGTATCATGCGCACGGACAACGCTTTGTTCTTGAGTTAAAAAATTTGTGTCGGCCTTAGGGCAAATCCCAAATGTTAACAACGGTTCGTTTTCCAGCTGCCACATATCTAGCGCAGGATTATTTTTATATCGATCAACGACAACTGCAAGCATTGCAAGAACATCCTGTTGCTGTTCTTTTTCTGATAAGCCCTGTGCCCATACGGGAATATGGCATTCTGGCCAACGTGGTAATTTTCTCCCAATACTTAATACAACATGCGCATCCCTTTTTTGGGCTTCGTTTATTTGATAATCCAAATCTGAAAAGTTATATGCATCTTGAGAGGAAGGTTGTAGTGAGTCCCAGTATGCAGAGAGTCTCAAATGCCGCACCTGCAAATCATCAAGAATTGCGATATATGTTTTCTTCCAATCAAGGCCGATTGCCGTAGCTTGAGGCGCAGAAAAACTTACACCGACCGTTTGAGAAACAGGTAGAAACGATGGAAATGCGAGCAGAAGAATTGCGACAAGGAAAATTCCAAACAAAATCAGGAAATATATTTTGACAAGAAACCAAGCTTTTAATTTCCCCTCTCCCCTGACGGGGAGAGGGTTAGGGTGAGGGGATCGTCGACGAGTTTTCATTCCCCTCATCCCCGCCTTCTCCCCGTCAGGGGAGAAGGAAGCTTTTCGTTTCTTCTTCATACCAATAACGCTACCCCGAAACTTACAAGAATAATACCTGCCAATTTCTGAACAAGAGCACCTTGTTGAACTTCTTCCCTGAATAATTTTGGAAAGAACAGGGAAACAATAACTGCAAGCACTAATACAAACGCATACTGAACCCCCTGCAATGCATTCACAACGGAAACACTTCCTATACTAATTGCATATGTTTGCAATAAAAACGCTCCAGCAGCAAGAGTCTTGTTACAGATAAAGAGAAGGCCGGCTCTCCCCCTTACCAAGGGGGAGTTGGAGGGGGTGCTACGAGAAGCTTTATGATCACTCACCCCACCTAGCCTCCCCTTGGTAAGGGGAGGAACGCGAAGAAATATTCCAATTCCCACTAGCGCAATCAACGCCTCTGTTACGCGCGTCACAATAAAAATTCCTAAGAACTGCTCTGTATCATGAGAATATATGTATTTGGTAACAGCAAAATATGCAGCAAATAAAATGCCGGCGAGAATGGGTAAAAG
>DATIIA010000058.1:0-11749 GCA_035480115.1 Candidatus Anderseniibacteriota bacterium
TTATTAATTTCATGTTGAATTGCTATTACTCCCCCATACCCCGATGCCCAACGGGCGAGCAAGACTGTTCCATCTGCAATCGCATACACCGCAACATCTTCTGCAACATCCCCGTACTCTGCGTCCGCGCCGGTGTGATATCCCGTGAACTTTTCTGGTTGAACAGGAGAATTGTTCGGCGTTACATATGTTCCAAAAAACTTTTTTGTAACTCGCTGCTTAAAATCTTTTACCGGATCAACAAGGTTCTTTGTCGCGATGGTTGCAGTTGCTGGTTGTGACGTCGACGGTGATATCAAAACTGTTGTTCCAGGGGTACTAACAACCTGCTCTGGTTGTTTTTTTGCTGATAGAAATGCTGCAGTACCTACAAACAAGATAATGCCAATACCGATAACAACTAACGACTTATCCATATAACAAGTATGGGTTATGGATATATACTACGCAATATGACTGGAACCACCCACCAAATGATCGCCCTTATTGCTGCATTTTGGATTTTAACCATATATCCTGTATCGCTCGGCCCTGTACTTGCCATTATTGCCCTATTTGCAGTAATGATAGGCGCACTTACACCAGATTTAGATCAACCGACTGCCAACTTGTTTCGCCGCACACTAGGTGGCAAAACCGTTCATAAATTATTTTCCGCAGTTTCCGGGGGTCATCGTCATTTTACGCATAGTATATTGGGAATTGTAGCTATTACATTCTTTTTTCATTGGATTATTTTGCAATTCATTCAACCTGCATTTCATCCGCAATCATTTATGATCTTATACGCATTTGTAATCGGATATATTTCACATCCGATTGCAGACACCTTCACCGATCAAGGGGTTCCATGGCTATGGCCAATTCCCTGGAGCTTAAAACTCCCGCCAGGTCCTGAAGAATTTCGAGTTACCACAGGAAGCTTTGTAGAATTATTTTTACTTCGCGGAGGATTGCTCGTTGTGGCGTTTTTACTGCTTTCAAGCCATTGGCAAGTATTAGTGCACTTATTCAAATAAAAAAGGGGCCGTTTTCTGGAATATCCAGATACATACCCCTTGCTCGATTAGACATTTGCCTTTTCGGCAGCGATTCGCAAAGTTTCCTGTAATTCTGCAGGTGACATATCGTCTCCCACCAAGCCCGGCGCCCATGAAAAAGGGTTTGTTCCGCTTGCCGTTAATCGGTCATATTCCGCACGACTAAGGACGTAGAAAACCTCCCTTTTCATTTTTTCTTCCAAGTCATAACCACTTATGGCACAGGCTTCCATTGTTGTTAGATGAACGTAGAAAATTCCCGAGGAGATAACAGATCGACGCGGCGTAAGATGCGTGGCAACATCTTTCAGCAAATCCTTCTCAATAACCACAATCGTACGCTTTTGATCAGCAATGATCGCAGGATAACATCCCATACATGTGTGCTTGAGCTCCAAGTAATATCCAATACGAAGCTCAAAACCCCCCTGATCTCCGTTTATAATATCTGCAAGTGTTTTGGCCATAATTCCATCTCCAAATTTTCGAAGAACAACGATCAAAGGCGCACCATATGCGCCTCCCTATGTGCACAGTAGCAAGAAATAATATTTTAGCAAACAAAAAATCCCCTTTCGGGGATAGTTTGTTCGATACCGAATGGATTACATTCGATCTCGCTTATAGTGCTCTCTGCAATATACTGGTCGCCCTTCCATTGGTTGGAACGGAACTTGCGTTGGAGCGCCACATGTTGCGCATACTGCGTCGAACATCTGTCGGTCTCCGCCGAAGCTTCGTCCAGCACCTCCTGATTGCTGACCTCTCATCTCGCGGAAGCAGTCGTTACAATAGACTGGCCTGTCGCCTGATGGTTGAAACGGAACTTGCGTTTCGTTTCCACATTTTGAACAAGTAGCATCGAACATTTGTCGATCGCCGTTGTTAAATGAATTCATACAAATCACCGCCTTTCGTTTATAAATATCGAGGTCATAACGCTTATTGCTTGACGCTCGATATCTTCGAACGAATGCTTCTTACGTCGCGTTTAGAGTCGTCTGGACCCTCGTGCCGCTAGTATTACATACTATTTTGTTTTAGGCAAGGACGCGGGTTGTTTATTGCTTTTCCCCATTTGCAGCCGTTACGTGCGGAAACTTGCTTGCAGGCTGATAATGAGACACAAAATTAGCCTCTCGAATAGTTTTTCCGGCTTTCGTTACAATTTGAGCAATTGCAGCAGTAATTGAACCATCCGGCTTTTTTTCAGTCACAAATGGGCCATTAATAGTTACAGTTCTTCCATCATTTGTCCCCCACACTTCGAAAAATACTTTTGAGCCAACGACAGAAGTTTTCAATAATACTGGCGTTTTCATGTCATTTTTAAATCGAAAATTAGGAGCTGGTTCATATACAGTGGCATCGAATCCCGGAGGACCGTAATACGATACTGGGTAGGAATGATTATGACGTTCCGTTACCTCTAATCCTGAAAGCATTGCTGCGCGAAATGCAGTTGTGGAGATTTGGCAGATTCCTCCTCCGAATTCTGGAGTCGTTACGTTTTCCTTAATAACTAATTCTGGCAAATAGTCATTTGCTTCATCAACTGCCCCTAAATACTTATTAAAAGAAAACTCTTCACCTGGCATGATCACTACTCCATTGAATTTTTCCGTTCCTACAATGATATTATGGATGCGATTATTCGGGCTGCCAGCGAAACTCGTTGTTCCTGTTGCGATAAGGTTTGGAAATTGCAGCTTTGCAAAGTCGTCTGCAGAAAAGATTGCGGGTCGATACGGCATCATCGATATCGCAATGTTAGATTTTCCACGCTGCAATGCACTTCGCAGTGCGAGCGATGTTTTTATTCCATCTACAATGCTTCCCTTTCTCCCTCCATGAATGAGAATGATAGTTCCGTTGCTGTCTTTGAGAAATCTACTTTGTTCTCCAGTATCATTGAGTACCGGCGATACATGTATATTAAGATACGAATAAATTGTCCCTGGCTGAAGTTGCAAAGAATATGTGCCATCGTTATTTGAAATAATCTTATAGAATCCTCGTGCTTGTGTTGCAGGTATATTCCACGTGCGTGTTTTATAAGTGAAGGTAATTCCCTGCTGCTTAATGCTTTGGGCATTTGCAGAAGATATCGAAACAGGTGTAAGCAGAATATTCTGCGCATGTACATGCGCAAATGGCGTAACAAGCAAAAGCGCTATCAAAATTCTATTGAGAACACGTAACATCATAATGATTTGGATCTACTTTACTGACTAAAAATTGGCCAATATATAGTACTGATTGTGATATTGAACTCCAGATACTCTTATTCGTTGTATCAGCAACGGGTGATGGAGTTGGTGTTGGAATAAGATCTCCTGGCTTTCCATACGCCACAATTACAATATCCAATTTTTTTCTACCAAAATCAATTGCTTCGCTTGTTGATGGAAACCAAATATCCATATAATACCCGTTATACCGAGGATTCATCCGGTCTTCAACAATATATTTTTTATTATTTATGGAAACAATTGTTCCAAGTGGCAGGAAGTTCGTTGCAACAACTCCTGGCCGCACAGTTGTTCCGGCTGCAGTAATGCATGGAGTGGCATCGGTTTGATATTTTGAAGGAGCGTATGCGCTCGAAACGACGCGTAGTGTAGTCCCTATTGGAATTCTTGCCCTCGTATTCGTCTTCAATCCAATATATGAAAGTACTGTTTGCCACCATGTCTTCTGAAGCTCGGGAATAGCAGTAGTATCTATTTGCAGCCGTTCTGCGCTCAGCGCGCTTTGAGCAAATATCTCGTGAGGAGCAAGCATAGTTACACAAAGGCACCAAAAAAGAACAGTAAAAAATATCTTTTGATTCATATCATCATGGTACACTTATTTAGTATGATCGGTGAAATCTCTCATATTGTATATGCCGCAAGGCTCCTTTCATTTTTAGGCGACGAGGTATCGCACGCCTCATACTGGAATGGCGTGACGTTTCCTAATATTAGAAGAATACGCGTACATACGAGGCATCGTACTCACGTTCATCCTATTAGCATTAGGTCGCTTATTGGATCAAACGATTTTTTAACTGGCATGAGAGTACATGCTTGGATTGATGAAACACATGATCATTTTGAACGGCATCACCCGATTACTGATCGTATTCCTGATCATCCTCTTATTCCTTATGCCAGGACGCTTGCAGAAGACACGTTGTTATATGATGCGTTTTCCGATTGGGATGTCGTACGCAAAGCGCTTCGTACGATTCATCCTGACGAATTGTATTATGTCCATGAACGAGCAAATATTCGTATGTGGCACGATATATTACAAACATATTTTTCTCATGTTCCAGATGATGATTCAAGGCTTCTTTTTTCTCGAGCAATCGGGCTTTCAAAACCGCTTGCACAAGAAGTTAATGCATTAGTGAACAAATTACTAGAAATGGATGAGATCCACCAGGCATTAGAAGCGTACGTACGAGATATCGAACACACCATTACGTAACAACAAAAATACCCCGCCATATGGCGGGGTATTTTTTCTACCCTCCTATCGAGACTTTCGTTTCTTAGAGGTGGACTTCTTTGCAGTCTTTCTCTTTGCAGTCTTTCTCTTTGCAGTCTTTCTTACTGCCTTTCTCTTTGTTGTTTTCTTTGCTGTCTTCTTTGCTACTCTTTTCTTTGTAGCTTTCTTCTTCTTAGCTGGCATAGGTACCACCTCCTCTCCCGAATGCAACATAACATTGTAGATGAAATGCGATCACACAATGCGTTGTGCGATGAACTGTTTCCCCTCCATTAAACATTTCATTCATAATTCGTTTTCTATTCAACAGTGTATCACAATGTTTTTTTAAAATGAAGAGCAATTGCAATTGAACTTACAATGTATGATGCAAATCCAATACAAATAATTGCAGTGATGAATTGCTCCAATGAAATTGGAATAAAAAATATTTCAACAACCGTTGCACCGATTACAAAATCAATTTGATCAAATGGAATAAATGAAGAACCAGGAGCAATATGCAATCTTCGTTTAAAAAAACTTTTTATTGCATCGCCCATGATTGCGCCGAAGCCTACTAGGGCTCCTATAAGAAAACCGAATAATAATTCTTGCTGCATATATGTCGCTTCTATGCCTCCGGTAATCGATCCTGCGAAGATCGCAGCAAGAAATCCCCGAATTGTTTTGTGAGAGCCAAGCAATCGAATTCCCTGTATCGATACACCGAAATCTAAAGCTCTATTAAGCCGCGGAAATACATTCCATTTTGCGGCAAAAATGGGCGCCATATTTGCAATCATTGCGGGCAAATAGATCAACAATGTCGTGATAAGTAATTGCGAAAGATTCATACGATGATACATATAAGTATATGCGACACTTGCATCCTCTACCACGCAGTTTTTATGCGCGCGATACCAATAGTGTTGCAATAGAATTATTAGGAAAATTATTAGTTCGAAAGAAAGATAAAAAAATATATATCGGAAGAATCTGTGAAGTTGAAAGTTACATAGGGGAAGATGATGCAGCATCGCATGCATCAAAAGGAAAAACAAAACGCACCGAAGTTATGTATGAAGAAGCAGGACATGCATATGTATATATGATTTATGGTATGTATTATTGTTTGAATGTTGTAACAGAAGTGGAAAACTTTCCTGCTGCAATATTAATTCGCGCATGCGAACCTGTGGAAAATATTTTTGGTAAAACAGATGGACCAGGCAAACTATGTCGTGAATTTTTTATTGATCGCACATATAATCGACACGATCTTACTACTTCAACGGAACTTTTTATTGCAGATGATGGAATAATTATTTCGGAAAAAGATATTGTTGCTACTCCGAGAATCGGTGTTGCGTATGCAGGAGACGATGCAATGCTTCCGTGGCGGTATCTTTACTCGAAATGAATAAGCGCATTCTTCTGTTCGACCTTTTTCCGAAAAACTATATGATCAGAAAGTTCCGGATCCTTCTGTAAAATATTCTTTGCTTCATCGCGCGCTAATGCAATGGTTTTATAATCGAGCAACGAGGCCACTTTAAGATTTCCGAATCCCGATTGCTCTGTGCCGTATAATTCTCCGGGACCTCGTAATCGTAAATCCGCTTCTGCAATTTCAAATCCATCATGCGTATGCGCAAATGTCTGTAATCGCTCGTTGAATTTCATGTCTTCACTAGTAGGAACAACATAACACGTTGATGCATGGTTCCCTCTGCCGATACGCCCTCGAAATTGGTGCAGCTGCGCTAATCCGAATCGCTCCGCACCTTCAATCATCATAATTGTTGCATTGGGAATATTTACACCAACTTCGACAACCGCAGTTGCAACTAATACTTGAATAGCTCCTGCCACAAAATTATTCATCGCGGATTCTTTTTCAGCTGACGGCATTTGGCCATGGAGCAGGCCGACCGCAATACCAGGAAATAGTTTTTGAATTTCTTTATATGCCTGCGTGGCTGACTTCAACACTCTTGTTTCAGAATCTTCCACAAGCGGTGCGATGACATACGCTTGTCTGCCTGCATGAAGTTCTTGAAGCATGTGGATAATCGCTTCGTCTTTCTCGCTGCCCGTTACGATATATGTAGCAATCGGTTTTCTTCCTTTTGGCAATTCATCCAGGATCGATACATCTAAATCTCCATATACCGTGAGATTTAATGTCCGAGGAATCGGCGTTGCGGTCATTGAAAGCAAGTGCGGAACGATACCCGTTTCCAGCGATAATATTTTTTTTCGTTGCGCTACTCCGAAGCGATGCTGCTCATCGATGATTGCAAGTCCCATATTTTTTGCATGCACGGATTCTTGCAATAATGCATGCGTACCGATTACGCAACATGCTTCATCGTCCATCAGCATGCGAAGAATTTCTTCGCGTTCCCGTTTTTTTGTCTCCCCTATTAACAGTTTTGTAGGATACGGGAGTATTTTTTTAAAAGCATCATATTGCTGACGCGCTAATAATTCTGTCGGGGCTACATATAACACTTTTTTATGAGCGCGCAGTGCGATCTGCGCTGCAATTAATGCAACTGCGCTTTTTCCTGAACCAACGTCGCCTTGCAGTAACCTATTCATAGGATGAACATGCTTCATATCAGCCCGAATTTCTTCTATGACTCTTTTTTGAGCATTCGTTAGTTCAAATGGAATAGTTTTTATGATGCTTTTCATATCTGCATCAGATACGTCGCAAGAATACGACGTAGCATGCTGCATATGATTTCTACGCACAAGCGCCGCGAGCTGCAAAAAGAACAGTTCATCGAACTGTAATCGCAGCTTTGCTTTGTCGAGGTCTTCGTTTGAGGGTGGAAAATGAGAAATCGTAATAGCGTCTTTAATCCCCATTAAATTATTCCGCTCAATAATATCTTCGGGCATGTATTCTTGCATAGTGTGCAATGCGTGAAGCGCCTGCTTTACCTGATATCTAATAAATCGCGAAGAAACTCCGGAAGTCTCACTATATATAGGGACAATAGATGCAGTATGAATTCGATCTTGCGACGTGCTAGGGAATTCGAATGCAGGAGAGCGCATTGCAACATCTTTATTCCCCATATATTTTCCCGATTGAATTTTCGATGCTTCAACAGTGCCCGCTATATATATCTGAGTGCCCACTCGAAGTTTTTGTTCTAGGAATCGCAAATTAAACCATGTGCAATGGACAATCCCTGTTCCATCATCTATATCAACATAAATGCGAAACAACTTTCTTCTTCCATAAAATCCATTATTACTTTTCACTGAAAGGATAGTTCCAAAAAATGTTGCTGGCTTTCCTATTTGGGCATCCTTGACTGCTATATGGTTCGAAAAATCTTCATACTTGCGTGGAAAGGTAAATAAAAAATCTCGCACATATCGGATACCCAATTTTTCAAGCGTTTTTGCACGAGCAGGGCCAACGCCATTGAGTTCCGTAATAGGAGAAGAAAGAGATAAAGGCATATCTATATCGTACAGGAAAAAGAAAAAGGCTCTCGTGGGAGAGTCATGGGTTGTCTGTTTACATAGCCAGCTTCGCGAATTCGCAAAGCAAACCAATGTTTAATTGTCGACAAATATAAGGTGCAAACTGCTTGTATTATGCCTGTTTCTCTCGCTTTGTCAATTCTGCATGCACTTCCCTGTTTAATGGCCATATGGCATCTTTGCCTAGCAAAACAGTTTGATATAATTGCAAATCACCCCATTTGAATCCTGCTTCACAACTCTGTAAATACAGCGTCCACATCCGGTAAAATCGCTGATCGAACATATCTACTACTTCCGTTTTATGATTTTCGACATTTGCATGCCAATGGTGAAGCGTTTTTGCGTAGTGCTGCCACAAGTTTTCGCAATCAACGACATGCAGCTGCGCCCTGCATGCCCCTCGAATAACTTCTCGCAATAATGGTATGTATCCGCCAGGAAAAATATATTTTTGAATCCAAGGGTCCTGCCCAGAGTTTTCATCATTCGTAGCTCCAATAGTATGAAGCAATGAAATTCCGGTATCGCTTAAGAGTTTTTTCCAAAGCGTAAAGAATCGAGCGTACTGCGCACGGCCCACATGCTCGAACATACCGATGCTAATAATGCGATCAAATTTAGTGTTCGCATCTAATTTTTCTAATTCCCTCCAATCAGCGATGATGACATGTACCCGATCTGCTATTCCAAGCTTCTTCGCTTTATCTATAATAAACGCTGCTTGTTCTTTTGCAGGGGTAATTCCTGTTACATCAGCTCCATAGTATAAGGCCGCGTGGAATAATGCTCCTCCCCATCCGCATCCAATATCCAGCATTTTCATTCCAGGCTCCAAACGAATCTTTTTACATACCAAATCATTTTTCTGATACTGCGCATCATCTAAACTGTCTTCGTCGCTCAAAAAGTATGCACATGTGTAGGTCCGAGTACTATCTAGCCACAATCCATAAAAGTCGTTCCCGATATCATAGTGGTGTTGGGCATTATTAACTGCTCCGCCTATAGAAATAGGTATATAGCGCAACCAACGCTTTATCGTTCGAATAAATTCTGGAACAATATACGGGCTTTGCTGAAATCCTTGAAAGAGCGCCATTATATCTCCTTCAACAACTGCTTCGCCGTTCATATATGCTTCCCCAAAGCCCAAAGATGGCGACATCGCAATTTTATCGAGTGTATATCCTCCCTGTAATATTACTTTTAGTTCCGGCTGCCCTTGGCCTATTTTTACTTCTTTTTTATTAGAAATCAGCAAAAATGCAGGTCCATTCCAGTTCTGCTGCAATCTTTTAATAATAAATGCATCAAGAATCATATCCTCCTTACTATACGAGCCTGTCTATAGATTCGTCAAAATAAAAAGCCCACTGTTTTTGACGCAGTGGGCGCGGGTTTTGGGTTTTTGAAAGAGATGAGCTTGCCTCAGAATTTCCGAGGCGCCGGAATGGGACTGGAGAGATGCTGCATCATTTCGGCGAATACGTCCGATCGAGACTTTTGATCCGTGCTTCTGATCAGTGCGTGATATCTTCCAGAGGATCGATACTCCGATTGCCTAGATAAAATATCCCTCATTCTTAAGCCAAGATCGTTATCGGAAATGCCAGGGTCACGCGCACGCAATCTTTGAACGATTGTTTCTTCGTCATCGCAGACCACCAAAAACGAAAACACTCTTTGACAACTTCCTTGCGACGCATATTTTTGCAAAACATCGACTTGCGAATGCACAAGGTGCATTACACGTGGTCTTTCGGCATACAGAGCCTCATCAATATCCGAAGTCTTTGTGCCGTAGAAGTTTTGGAACGCAGTAATCCTCCATAGAAACTGCATTCTCATCTGTTGAAATTGCCGACGATGGACGTGCTCATACTCCTGATCTTGCTCCCCGGGACGACGTTTTCTTGTAGTGAAACTCCGGATCATACTAATAGAATCATCTGCGTGCTGTAATGCACTTGCTGCAAAATTTTTGCCGGCGGCAGAAATCCCAGAAAATGTCACAATTTTTATATCTTCGTTAAAACAAAGTTGAGGCTTTGCATGCAAAGAGGCGGAGGACGAAATAGCCGAACTCATCAACAACTCCTTTTCAAATTCTTTTCAAAGGACCGAAAAACGTAACCCAAAAATGATTATAGGTGAAATAACCAAAAAATCAATACATCATTTTTTATGTTGTGCACTCGGTAGGAATCGAACCTACGACCCAAGGGTTAGAAACCCTTTGCTCTATCCGCTGAGCTACGAGTGCATAAAAAAGTACCTCCTTGCTTGTTTTTAGCATATAATATGCTACATTGCGAGCAGCTTTAAAAGCATATGGCGGCTATAGCTTAATGGCAAAGCTCCGGGTTGTGGTCCCGGCGACGAGGGTTCGATCCCCTCTAGCCGCCCTTTGATAGACAAAAAGACAACAGAAGAGCTTATTTCTGAACGACCGACTCCGGATGCGCTTACTTCCCTTCCTCGTACTCCGATTATCGTAATAGCAGATAATATCAGAAGTTTAGATAATGTAGGATTATTATTTCGTTTATGCGAATTAGCGCGCGTTGAATTACTTGTATTAGGAGGCTATACAGGGTATCCAAAAGCACCAGATGATAATCGCTCAAAAGCAATTATCAAGCGGCATACGGATAGAATTACTAAAACAGCCGTATATTCTCTGCCTTATCAACCCTGGAAACATGAAGATGATCTAGTTGATTTTATTATAAACAAGAAACAATCTGGGTACTCCGTAGTAGCACTTGAGCAAACTAAATCAAGTATTCCGTATTTTCAAGCGCAATATGCTCTCCCTACCATTCTCCTCGTTGGCCATGAACGATTAGGAATTCAAAAAGAATTACTAGAATTAGCAGACATCATGATCGAAATACCTATTTTAGGCATCGGAAATTCTCATAACGTAGCTACGGCGACAGGTATTGTATTGGCGAACATGCTTGAGAAAACTGGACAATACAGCAAAAATACCGGAAAATCATAACACGCACTCGTAGCTCAGCGGATAGAGCATCTGGCTTCGGACCAGAGGGCCGGGGGTTCGAGTCCCTCCGAGTGCACCCTTACTTCTTCGCCAAAGGCAATTTCAATTCAAATTCCAGTCCGGAAGAGTCCTTACGCTGCTTCATTGTTAAATTTCCGCCAAATTCACGAACAATCATGCGGGATAAGGCCAGCCCCACTCCGATACCATCTGCATCATATTGGCTTGCATAGCTTCCGCGAGCAAAAGGAGTAAAGACCACGTCAGCATCCTCATCTTTTATTCCAATTCCACGATCTTGAATAACAATGCGTACATGAGAATTATTGTGCATGACTGCAACATTTACCAAACCAGGCGTAATGGTATATAAAATGGCATTTTCTATGAGATGAGTCATTGCAATCAGAAGCAGACTTTTATCTACTTTAATAGGAGCATCATCGCACGTAGTATTTTGTAATATTTCCACATTTCTTGCCTGTGCAAGAGGCTGCATTTTTTCAATAACCTCAGCTACTATTGCACACGCATCGTACGTTCGCGTTTCTTGTGCGATTCCGCCCTGTTGAGCTCTGATGGTGAGGAATACATCTCTCACATTTTCCAATAAAACATTCGTCTTCGTATTCATACGTTTCAACTTTAAACGAATTTCTGCTGGAAGTGCGTCGGATTCACGCACCAAATACGCTATATCCTCCTCTAAAGA
>DATIIA010000059.1:0-14048 GCA_035480115.1 Candidatus Anderseniibacteriota bacterium
GTCGCCTGGATAGTATCCCCTATCTTTGAACGCTTAAATGTATCAATATCATCGAACAATTCTTTGCCATAGATTACTCCTACACCAAATCTTCCGATATCTACATATAATGCGTTACTTGTTTTTTCCAAAATACTCCCCGTGAGCACTTCTCCTATTGTAGGCACATGGGCGAGGTCCTCATGCTTCTCAAGCAATTCTTCCATGCTGATTTGTTCCTTTGCAGATGACGCTGTTTTCATGTCCGGTATCATGACATATGGCATAAAAATGGTCAATATCGATTTTGTATATCTTGTCAGCGCTATAAAATCCAAGTATTGTGTATCTATCCTATGCAGATCTCATGGCACGGCCAATACACAGTAAAAATAGTTTCTAAGGATACGACTGTTATATTTGATCCATACTCTCCTTCGGTCGGTTTGTCTCCGTTTCGCGCAAAAGCAGATGTCGTCGTACTTTCCAATCCCGCTGATTCTAGTATGAGTAATCTAAGTAGTATTCAAGGTGATCCTATTATTATCGATACTCCGGGAGAATATTCTGTAAAAGGGCTGACGCTCTATGCGTTAGGATGGATGCCCAGTGAAGGAACAGAGCGAAATCTTCAGCGATGGGTTATAGAGGATATGGTAGTTCTCCATGTAGGCGCGCTAACGAGGGAATTAGAAGAAAAAGAGCTACAAGAACTCGAGCGAACAGATATTGATGTTCTTATCGTCCCAGTTGGTGGAGGTAGTGGCCTAACTACTGCCCAGGCATTGCATCTTGTGGCTACATTAGAGCCTCGAGTAGTAATTCCCATTCATTATAAGCTTTCGGTGCTTGCAGAGGATCTTGTCGATGTGAAAAAATTTGCTGAAGAGATGGGTGTGGATGCTTCTCATGCAGAAAAGAAGTTGATATTAAAGAAGGGTAAGCTGCCCCAGGAGGATGTGCTTACCAGTATTCTAATACCATAAGTATGAGAAATTTTATTGAAGAAAAAATACGAGCCATCCAAGCGCAGCCTGACCATGTTCGAACAAGGACAGTCGTTGTATGTACAATTATTGTGACCATCGTCATTATCTTGATATGGGCTGCATTGCTACTGCCTGCGCAATTACGGATTGCAGCTCATTAACCTGACTTTATCTATGGCACAGACAGAAGAACAACCGAATTTCAATATTGGAAAGTTAGTTAATCAAGGATTATCTGAAGAAATTCAAAAAAGCTATCTTGATTACGCAATGAGCGTTATTGTTTCACGCGCACTCCCGGATGTTCGTGATGGTATGAAGCCAGTAGCTCGACGCATTCTATATTCCATGTGGAGGCAAAACTTACGATCAGTGGCAAAGTTTCGCAAATCTGCAAACGTGGTTGGAGACGTAATGGCGAAGTATCACCCCCATGGTGACGCTTCTATTTACGATGCATTAGCTCGCTTAGTTCAAGATTTCTCATTACGATATCCGCTTATTGACGGGCAAGGAAACTGGGGAAATATCGACGGGGATTCCCCTGCTGCAATGCGATATACGGAAGCTCGATTGATGAAAATATCCGATGAAATGCTATCGGATATTGCAAAAGGAACCGTAAACTTTATAGATAACTATGATGGTTCAAAAGTAGAGCCGGTGGTATTGCCAAGCGCAATCCCTCAATTTCTTATCAATGGAACTATCGGTATTGCTGTTGGAATGGCTACGAATGTGCCCCCGCATAATATACGAGAAATATGTTTGGCCGCATCTCATCTTCTTGAGAATCCCGATGCCACAGTAAGTGATTTAATGAAATTTGTGCAAGGTCCTGATTTTCCGACCGGAGCTGCAATTTATAACAAGCAGGATATTCTCCAAGCGTACGCAACCGGACGAGGAGGAATTGTTACACGGGCAATTGCAGATATCGAAGAAGCAAAAAATGGATCGTTCAAAATAATTGTTCATGAGATTCCCTACCTAGTAAACAAATCGCAGCTTATTACCAAGATAGCTGACAACGTAAAGACAGACAGGATCCAGGGTATCCGCGATTTGCGGGATGAATCTGATAAGGATGGTATTCGAATAGTGATTGAACTAAAGCGCGACGCATATCCTAAAAAGGTCTTGAATCAGTTGTTTGCAACAACGGATTTACAAAAAACCTTCCATGTAAACATGCTTGCTTTAGCAGATGGTGGAAAGCAGCCAAAAGTACTTACCCTCAAAGATGCCTTGTTAGAACACATCAATCATCGAAAGGAAGTTATTACACGCCGTACTCAGTTTGATTTAGATCGTGCTCGTGAACGAGCTCATATCTTGGAAGGATTAAAGAAAGCGCTCGATCATATTGATAAAGTCATTGCTACTATTCGGAAAAGTAAAACCCGTGAAACAGCGCACGTGAATCTTATAAAAGAATTTACGTTTTCCGATGCTCAGGCTACTGCAATTTTGGAAATGCGATTATCTGCATTAGCAGGATTGGAACGCAAGAAGGTTGAAGATGAATTACGAGAAAAAAGAGCTCTTATTAAAGAATTAGAAGGTATTCTAAAAGATCCTAAAAAAGTTGCAGCAATTATTAAGTCTGACTACGAAGGTATTGTGAAACAGTATGGAGATGAACGAAAAACTCGAGTGGTTTCCAATGCAGTAGGGGATTTTTCCCAAGAAGATTTGGTTCCTGATGATCCAACGATTGTAACTATTACCCGTGGGGGATATATCAAGCGTCTCGCTACAAGTACGTATCAAGTTCAGCGCCGCGGTGGAAAAGGCGTAAAGGGAATGACAACCAAAGAAGAAGATGTCGTGGATATATTCCTAGCCACAACAACGCACAAGCAATTATTATTCTTTACCAATCAAGGGCGCGTATTTTCAACGAATGCATACGAAATTCCTGAGACCGCACGTGCAGCAAAAGGACAAGCACTCCAAAACTTCCTTGAATTGGCTGCCGATGAAAAGGTTACAGCAGTGCAAGATATTCCAAACGCTGAAGAGCCAGGAGAATATTTGGTTATGGTTACACGTGCAGGGGTAGTGAAGAAGACCTCTCGTGAAGATTTCTTGAATATCCGCCGCACGGGATTAAAGGCAATAACATTAAATAATTCAGATACGCTCGAATGGGTGGCTGTATCTTCTGGTTCTGACAATATCTTGATTGTTACAAAAGATGGACAAGCAATTTTGTTCCCAGAAAAAGACATTCGTTCTATGGGAAGAGTTGCCGCAGGAGTCCGTGGTATTAAATTAAAGAAAGGCGATGAGGTTGTTGCGATGCATATCATTGAATCTGCAAAGGATGCGAAAGAAGTTCTTGTAATGACGAAAGAGGGTTTTGGAAAGCGAACACCTATCGCGCAATACAGATTACAAAAGCGCGGAGGAATGGGCATAAAGACTGCTCAAGTTACTGCGAAAACAGGGCCAATAGTCAAAGCGGTAGTAGTAGAATCGGAAAGTGTTGCAAGTACTGATATTCTCGTTGTATCTGAACGCGGACAAGTAATTCGTGTGTCCGTAGAATCCGTTAGCCAACAAGGAAGGTCTACACAAGGAGTTCGTCTCATGCGCCCATCGGAAAAGAGTGGAAAAATCGCCACATTTACGATTTGGAGAGAAGTAGAAGGAGAATAGTTGTGCTATACTAAGGGGGCTATGGCTGAACGCACCCCCTTCATTCGTCCTGATACGTTTTGGCACTCATTGATGCTTCGCGCTAATCAAACAGTCGTGCATCTCGGATGCGGTGCAGGCTTTTATATCATTCCAGCAGCTCGCATTGTAGGTAAGAAGGGCAAAGCAATAGGTGTGGATATATTGCCCGACATGCTTGCCGAAGTTGAAAATAAAGCTCATCAATATGGCCTCGAGGCTATTATAAAAACATATCGCGCAAACATAGAAAATACTCCTGGTAGCCCGATTGATGATCGTTCTATGGATTGGGTTTTGGTTGCAAACATTCTCCACCAGTCTAATCCTGATAAAGTATTTCAAGAGGCATATCGAATTGTAAGTAATCAAGGCCACGTAGTAGTAGTCGGATGGTCTACGGCAGCGACCCCTTTAGGGCCGCCCAATGAAAAGCGCATATCAGAAGACGAGGTAAAACAAATTGCACAGCAACACGGCCTTGTTCTTGTACAAGAGTTTGCTCCAAGTCCATACCATTACGGATTAGTATTATCCCCCCAAGAGCATGTATGAAGTCTCAAGTTCCTAAGGCTCTTCTTGTTATTGTTAGCTGTTTTGCTCTTGCAGGCTTTGGATGCAGGCAACCGGCTCCTGTAAAAACTACAACGACAACCAATCTTGTTGTCTGGGGATTGTGGGAGAATAGCGATACGATGGACCCTATCCTTCGTGCATTTAAAGATCAAACAGGCATTTCGGTGGAATATAAAAAGATTGCATCTATTGCTACTTACGAAAAAACGCTTCTTGAAGCGCTGGCATCTGGCAGAGGGCCTGATGTATTTGTTATTAACAACGGTTGGGTAGATGCTCATAAAGATATATTGAGCCCCGCCCCTGCAACTGTTATTAATCCTGCGCAGTTACAGAATGAATTTGTGGATGTTGTTGGAACTGATGTCGTGAGAAATAACTTGATATACGCGCTCCCAACATCAGTAGATACGCTCGCACTATATGTAAATACGAATATATTTAATGCAGATGGCATCGCTCAAATGCCAAAATTATGGGCAGATTTTCAGAATGACGTGACGACAATTACGAAAGTTTCTCGCCTTGGGACGATCGATCAAAGCGGCGCGGCGATTGGAACTGCAAGTAATGTGAATCGTGCGCCAGATGTTTTGCAACTGCTCATGATGCAAAGCGGATTGCCTATTGTGGATACTTCTCATAGTGACAAGCGTATCGACATAGCAAATGCTCAAGGGGAACGGGCATTGACGTTCTATACCGAATTCGCAAATAAATCCAAGCAAGTATATACATGGGATTCTTCTCAGGATTATTCCATTGACGCTTTCGCAGAAGGAAAAACGGCAATGATGTTTAATTATTCGTATCAAATTCCAACCGTGCGCGCGAAGAATCCGCGATTGCAATTTGCAATTGCTCCAATGCCCCAAATTGATGACGGATCTACTGGTCATCCTCAAGCTACTTTTGCTAGTTACTGGCCATATGCAGTTTCAGCATCTTCTAAGTCTCCCGCAGCTGCATGGCAATTCGTTCGTTTCCTCACTTCGCAAAAAAATGCAGATACAGTAAATAAAGCAGAAGGAATCCCCCCTGCTCGTCGTGATTCCATTGCGCAATATAATGCAGATCCGATCATGGTAGTGTTTGCACAGCAATCATTAAAAGCAGTTTCGTGGCCACGTGTTGATATTGATGCTACAGATGCTATATTTACAAGTATGATTGATAGCGTTGCAACCGGAGGTGCGTCAGTATCTGATGTGCTTAAGCAAGGGCAAGATCAGCTTCAGCGAATAATCTCGGGCAATGCACAATAAAAATTTTAAATTCTTAATTCCTGTTCTATTTTTAAGCGTATGCATGCTTCTTGCAGCTCATCAAGTAGCTGCAGACGGTATCACTAATCCTCTTGGAAATCCAGATCAAACGATTAGTGACGTCCTCACGAATATTATTAAATGGATGTTAGGTTTAGTCGGATTTCTCGCATTAATTGCTTTAATCATAGGCGGTGGCAGAATGATTATGGATTTTGGAAATGAAGAACAGGTCCATAAAGCAAAAACAACAATACTCTGGGCCGTAATAGGTTTGTTAGTTGTTATTCTTTCGTATGCGATAGTAAATATTGTAACAACGGAAGTTTTGCATACCAGTGGCGGTTCGGGAACGCAAAATCAACCAGGTTCATAATAATTTTTATATGAAATTCTCCCTATCCCTAAAGACTCTAAGTATGGCAAGTGTATTATTGTTTACCGCATGCATGCCAATCTTTGTATATGCAACGGATCCTACGGATTTTACAACAGGTCTGAATGACGTTAAAACCCTTGCGGGCCAAAGCGGACTTAATGATAAACAGCAAACAACTAAGCAAATTCTTCAAACAATCGTTGCGTGGCTCATGTCGTTACTCGGAACAATAGCTCTTATATCGCTTCTGTACGGCGGATATTTGTACATAACCGCACAAGGCGAAGAGGGAAATGTGGAAAAAGCAAAATCAATTATTCTCTATTCTACTATCGGGATTATATTGATTGGCTTATCTGCCGTAATAGTCAACGTTGTCATTAGCGTAGCAACCCAATAAATATGTCCAAATTTACAAAAGCAGCCACATTCGTCATCGCAGTTACATCATTATCTCTCTTCGTGTTTCCTGTTGCTGCGCAGATTACAAAAATTCAAGGCTCTGATTGTTCACAGCTCGGTATTCAGTGCAACGGAAATGAACAGTCTGGTGATCTTGTAAATAGAATTATGACAATCGTAAATGGATTCTTAGTCTTAATAGGAATAGTAGCTGCTATTTATCTTGTGATGGGTGGGGTACGCTATGTCATGTCTCAGGGTGATGAAAATCAGGCAGAGCAGGCGAAAATGACAATGCTGTATGCAATTATTGGTATTATCATCATTGGACTTTCTGCAGCAATCGTAAATTTTGCGATTAATACAGTTGCTGGGCAAGGAGGCACTGGTGTTGGTCCATAAAATAGGTTCTTGATGTATTCTGTGGTATATTTTTTTTATCGAATATTGACGCTAAAGGAGGTGAGTCGTATATGAACATCAAATCAATCGTTCGCGTTACTACCAGCGCAATTGCGCTCGCTTCGGCTCCCTTCGTTGCATTTGCACAAGGATTGCAGCCAGCAATTCCATTCGCGAATACGGCTCGAGGGGGTCTTATCCCTGCAGTGCTAACAATCGTAAACGGATTACTCGTAGTTTCTGGTATCGTAGCTTCTATCTATCTCGTATTAGGTGGAGTTCGATATATCATGTCCCAAGGAGAAGAAGGGGAAACGGAAAAAGCAAAGAATACGATTCTGTATGCAATCATCGGTCTTATCGTTATTGCGCTTTCAGCAGCAATCGTAAACTTTATCATCGGTACTGTTGCAGTTGCGTAGAGCAGCTCTGTAAAGAAAATACCCCGCATAGGCGGGGTATTTTATATTAGATGATATACTTATCATATGATCGGAAATTCACTATTTCTTATTATCAGCAATCTTCTCTACGTATGTATCGTCATTTGGTATACGTATGGAATGTTGCGAGCAGCCTCTATTATGAGTTGGAATTATGGAAGATCGGATGTTCAAGAAGCGCAGCGAATAAGAATATTAAAAGCTATTGTTATTATTGCTTCGGTAGGCATCGTAGCGGCCATTACAAATACAGTATTTGGATAAAAAAGAAGCCTGTCAGTATGAAAACCGACAGGCTTGTTCGAAAAAATGTGCAACTGCATGACTACCAATTGGAGTAGTCGATGTCGAGAACAATCTCGACTTTCACTGTGCGTCTTCCTTCAACGTTTGGGATCCGAAGTTTGAGCATCGGACTCCTTGCAGTAGAAGGTACTACTGAAGATGAATATGCGCTTCGCGGAAGCATCATCTTATCTTCGTAGACGATATGGAACTCTTCCCCTTGGACGGTTCCGAGTGCCAAATGTCCGCCGTGCTTCTGGGTTTCTGCATCTTCGAGCGTGTCCCCATTCTCGTCGGCGAAACGAATGTAGAGTTGCCACGGGGGCGATTCCTCCTTCGTTCCAATTTGGACGAGCATGACATCATAGACCTCATTCACGATGCACTGTTTTGTCATCGCGATCCGAATGTGATTCGGCAAGGGATCTGCTTGCAAAGTCATTTTAAAATGCTCTGCTTGGCACCAACGCTCATTCTTGAGCGCTCGTACGAACCATTCTCCGGCGGCTCGACTGGATCTTCCAATCGAGAAATCGTTGTGCTGTCCTAAACACCTTTCCTTCTTTCCATCTGTCCTCGCGAACAGATCAAATCCGTCGCGTGTCGTATGGCCAGTGCAATCAATATTCAAGTTGGAGCCACCCATGAAGGTAGCATTTAACCCAGAATATCGTTCTCGGCCATCAAGAGGGACAATGACGCTGACTTTCGTCGGCAACACATCCCACCCATACGGTAGCGGCATTTGTGCAAAATGCAGATACCATGCTTCGTTTTCCGTCGCTCGTCGCGGTTTCGTCTTTTGGGGTAAAGACGAACTTTGTTCTGGGAGTATTCCCCATTCTGAGCGGGGAGTTCCGTTAACCGCAGAATCAACTCCAGAAGCTATCGCTTTTCCCAACTGAATCGCCAGCTCTTTAACTTCCGGTAGAAAAATGAGCCCCAGAATCACAAGAATCGAGACTATTATCGGATGCTTTGGCCATTTCAGCTTTGGTCTCCATGACCAATGCCGAATCCTTCTCGCTACTGCGATCATGATGCAACCTATTACGATTGCAATTAGAAGAACCATTCCACGTGACATTTTACGTCTTTCCTTTCAATGCCTTTATAACGGCTTCGGTAATACCTTCTCCAATGCCTGTAACGTTGATGTTCTGTACATGCTCACCAACCATTTGGCCAAGTAGAACAGTGTTAGGATCAACGCCTCGCATCTTCGCCATTTCTTCTGCGACTTTTCGTTGAGCTTCCCCAACTGCTGTAATCCTTACAGCATCAGCTTGTCCTTGGCGTTCAGTAACCTCGGCTGCTGCAAATCCGATAGATTTGTTGCCCTGGGCTTCTTGCTGCTTAATAAACTGTTTATTAATCGCATTTTGGGCATCTGAAGCATTTGCAACCTGTGCAGCAAGATCGAGTCCGGTGATGTTTATATCAACGGATACAATAGTAGTGCCAAACAAGTTTTTTGGCTTGAGCTTTTTCAGCGCTGCAAAGAACTCCTCTTCGTCGTCGCCTTCGAGAGCATCAATAATGGCTGGAGGAAGATTATCTCTAGTTAGTATTCTTGCTTGCGCAATCAGAGACTCTGGGCTTGCGAGAATATAGAGGGTAAGTATTTCCCAAGAGTTCTTTAGCGTAGCGATTTCTCGCTCAGTTCCACTTCCAGGATTGTTACTACTCCATATGAACCTACCAGCCGCTTGGCGTAGTGCTTCAAGAAATAGCTCCTGAATTTGTTCTCGAACATGAAAGGCGAGCAAGGTGTCTTTGTAATAGACGTCTGTCCCTTCCTTGCCAATGGGGCACATCTTCTCAAGATTGACCATCGAAAACAAACCAATACCTCGTATTACTTCCCGAATTGTTAAGAAACGGATGAGAAATACTGGGTCTGCATGTAGTTCTACGCGTGGATGTAACTCCGTTCCTTTTGTGAAGATATCTCCCGCATGAATTTGGATTTTAGTTCCGCTGGTTGAGAATTTATACATCTGCCAAAAGGGCCAGATAACAATGATAAGATCAATAAACCATCCGGTTCTGATCTTAAGATCGGTATACTTCTTCGCTTCTTCGCTTCCTAATCCTTTCTTAAAGTCATTGGGCAAGTACGTTGCCCAATGTGTCCCAAACAAGTACACTTCGACTCCCTCATCCGGTTTTAGTAGAGCAAACCAATTCATGAGCACGAATGCGATTGCCAGACCAATAATTCCCAACATTACTATTTCCACAGCGTATTCCTTTGTAAAAGGCCTTTACTTCATCAAAAACAACCATCCAACACTAGTGGTATATATACACTATAAAAAATATTCTGTCAAGGGTGCGGATGAGAGGACTCGAACCTCCATGGGTTACCCCGCTAGCTCCTAAGGCTAGTGCGTATACCAATTCCGCCACATCCGCCTACGCTCGCTAAAGCGAGCTTCGGCGGACAAGTCCGCTTTAAAGTCGTTTTAGCGATTGTTTTCAATTCTACAGATATCTCTAAATTTAGCTACTTTTTGATAATACTGAATCAAAAGGCACTAATTTTGCTATTTTTCGTGTATAGAGCTGTTCATATTCAATTCCAGTCTTTTCCCAGGTAAAATGGTGTTTTGCTCGAATAGATGGGCTATATTTTGGTAAAAGCATATCTTTTGTAGCTTTTTGGAGCAGGTCTTGCAAGTGCAGTGCGTCATCTTTGTGGAAGTAAAATCCGGTAGTACCAAGAATTTCCTCGTGCAATGGATTTGTAGTAGCTATAACAACTCGATTTGTGTCCATAGCTTGGAGAAGGAGAGGAGAAAATAGAGGGTCGCACATGACTAGAAAGCCAGCTGATCGAACAATTGACTGTGCGCCCCGGCTATCGAAAGGCAGTGAAATTGGCGTAATAAAGGCATATTGTTTTATAAGCTTTTTGAATTCAGGAGATGGATTTCGAGAAAAAATCACCAATTTTTTCTTTGATTTGGTAGCTTTATATACTTCAGCTATTTGATTGACTGCGTCTAACGATTGGGAAAATAATACCCCATATTGATTAATCCGAAGGCCATATTCTCGAGGTTGAACGTCTTTTAAAATCGGCTTTGTATAGCCATCAGGGATATATAATGACTTTATCCCATAGTCGGCGAGTAATCGATATTGAAGGGTTCGTGTGGGTACGCAAAGTTGATTAAATGATGAGGAGATAAATGAAATAAAATATCGAAAAATCGTTTTTTTCAAAGATGAAGACATCTCTGGGATAGTATCTAATGTCCATATCGCAGTAGTTCGTTGGGGGATAGCAACGCGGAGTATAGCAACCAAAAAAGCACTTCGTAATGAATGAACATGAATAGTGTTCGGATTTGTAATGCGACTACCCAGAATAGCTATAATAACCTTTGTAAAGCCATATTGTTCAATAATTTCATGGCCATTTTGATATAACTGTTTGCGAAGCTCTTCTAACCTTGTTTTGCCTTCATAGCTAGCTACATTTCCAAGAAAAATAATTTTCATAACGGGTGACTATAGCATGGGTAAATATATTTGACAAGTCAGTATATTTCTGTTTATAATGTAGGGTTCCGTTTTGGAATGATGTTTCAACAATCTAGATACAAAGAAGGAGGCCCAAGTGGCTAGAAAACTGACGGTTGAAGAAGTGCAAGAAAAAATTCTCCGTTTCGGAGAAGATGGTGTCGATGATGCGACCTTAAAGAGGGAGTTCAATTTCGCGCCCGAAGGAGAGCTTCAGGCAATCCTGGACTCTGGGATGACAGGAGATGATTATTGGTTGAAGCGAGACGAAAACCACTGGTCGTTAGTGGATTTTGCCGGGATGAGTCGTCGGTACGGGTTGTCGAATGCTCAACGGTTAGTGGGCAACAAACTTCTACCAGCTAGCCAGAAGCCAGAGTCAAACGAGCTATCGCTCATGGATTTAAGCGATCTGTGGACGTTTGTTGACCGGGCGGAGTATGCGGTTGAATGTTTCCAGCAGGCCATGCGGGACCCTGCCCATGAAGTAAACCGTCCTTATCGAGAATGGAAGCAACGCTTTGATAATTTGGACGACAGCAACAAGAGGTTGTTGAGCGAGAAGCAACAAGCGGTGACCGATCTCGCTACTGCCAAAGCAGAAGTCGCAAGATTGACTGGAGAGTTGGCGAAAAAGCCAGCGAACGCTCCAGTCGTTGATCCGGCGATTAACAACAAGGCGAAATCCCTGGATGAATTGCTTGCGATCAAACCTGATCTGACGGCGGCATCTCTTCAAGTGCTCTTGGCGTCGTGCCAGGACGCGGCAATTGTTGACAAAGCGAAGGCTCTGGTGACGATTCGCCCCGACTTGACACCCGATCTTCTAAAAAAGATTCTTGATGAAAACAGGAATCTCAAGGAAGATGCCGAAAATGCTGCGAAGAAGCAAAAGAAGATGCAAAAAAAAGCCAAGAAGGTTGCCATCGCTCGCCGAAAGTTTCGGGCTATAATCGCTCTCCTGGGGGCTCTTTTAATCGGGGCACTCAGCGTGTACTGGTACCGGCACGAAATTAACGGATATTTTTCGAGATCCGATGAGACTATTGCAAAACAGGACAAACCTGAAGAGCAATCATCGTCATCGAACGAAGAATCAGAAGATCCTCTGGATGCTGCCATGCGGCGGCTGAAAGCGCAAAAGGCGGAAATTCAAAAATCTGAAAAAGAAGGAGAAGAAAAGAAATGATGAGGAACTTGATGTTTGTAATCATGCTTTTGTCCTTGCTTGCTGGTTGCGACCAGGCAAATGCGAAGAAGCAAAAGCCTGCCACCAGGCAAGAGGTCGCAGATTTGGCCAATGAGATCGCGGATGCAAGAGCTCTAGCGATCCAAGCCAAGGCCGCCGCCAGTACGGACGAGTTCAAAAAACTCGGAACCCAGATCTATATTGGGGAAGGTGACAATGCAATGATGCTAACCGTGCCGAAAGACAAAAACGGGAGGCATCAGCGATTGTCTGATATGAGGTTTACCGTACTAAGAGAAGCGGCGCGGTTAAGAGAAGAGCCTGATGGTTCGGGTAATAAGTGTGATCCAGGACTTGTGCCCCCGCCAACTCTGGGAACTCAGTGAGTAGGAGTCTAGTTCCTTATCAGCCGTTACACTTTGTTGTGGCGGCTGATTTTTTTATCTTGCACATCTAAAATTTTATAGGAATAATGGATACGTTTAGCAATTTTTAGTCTTATTTTATATACAAACAGTATGCAATGTGAACGATGCGGTATTCGACCAGCAACCGTGCAAGTACAACGAACAGTAAATGGAAGCCAGCAGGTATTTGCCTTGTGCGACGTATGTGTTGCTGAACTCGGATTACGCAACAACGGGCAATTTGAGAACGGCTCGCAATTTGGAAGTTTTTTTGGAGACCCATTTACCAGGCCGCAAACAGAACAAGTAAATATATTGGAGGCGTTTTCGGAACGAGCAAATGGTGTCGTACAAAAAGCTGCCCAAGTAGCTACCCAGGCCCATGTGCAAGTAATTGATACGGAGCATTTATTAATTGGAGTAGCCGAAGAAGCTGATGTTGGGCGAAAGATTTTAGAAAATCTTGATGTTAATCCAGAAGAACTTATTGGGTATCTCCAACAAAATATGACAAAAGGTTCGAACAATGCAGAAGTACAAAATATTTCTCCAAGAGCAAAACAGGCATTGGAACTTGCTTGGCATGCCGCCCGTAATTTGGAACATGATTATGTAGGGAGCGAGCATATTCTGCTTGGATTATTCCAAGAAGGGGATGGTCTTGCGGCACAGACGCTTCATAAATACGGACTAACTGAAACGAAGCTTCGGCAGGCCGTATTAAGCGCGGTAGGAGAAAAAGGGAAGAAGACAGGAAAAGCTAACGCACAGAGCAAGACTCCAACATTAGATATGTATAGCCGAGATTTGACTCAATTGGCTCAGGAAGGGAAGTTGGACCCTGTCATTGGGAGAAGTGCAGAAGTACAGCGCGTAATCCAGATTTTATCTCGACGAAAGAAAAATAACCCCGTACTTATTGGAGACCCGGGAATTGGGAAAACTGCTATTGCAGAAGGTTTAGCAACAAGAATTATTAATGGAAATGTACCAGATACATTAAAAGGAAAAAGATTATTATCGCTTGATATTGCAGGTATGGTTGCAGGCTCAAAGTATAGGGGGGAATTTGAAGAGCGATTAAAAAAGGTGATTGATGAAGTTAATGATGCAAAAGGAACACTATTATTGTTCATCGACGAATTGCATACGGTTGTGGGAGCGGGCAGCGGAGGTGAGGGCGGAATGGATGCGGCAAATATTTTAAAGCCAGCTCTTGCCAGAGGAGAACTTCAAACAATCGGAGCAACTACGCTTAATGAATATAAAAAATATATTGAAAAAGATGGTGCTCTCGAACGGCGCTTCCAACCAGTGTTGGTCGAAGAGCCAAGTGTTAATGATGCTATCGAAATATTGAGAGGGCTAAAAGATCGGTATGAAGCTCATCATAAAGTTACTATCAGCGATGCTGCTATTGTCGCTGCAGTTACGTTATCGGATAAATATATTCGTGATCGATTTTTGCCCGACAAAGCAATTGATTTAATGGATGAGGCGTGTGCCCGGGTACGTATTT
>DATIIA010000060.1:0-8971 GCA_035480115.1 Candidatus Anderseniibacteriota bacterium
ATCCGCGGCCAACCCGTGCAGAAGTTTCTGATGTTGCCAATGCTGTTATTGATCATACTGATGCAGTAATGCTATCTGGAGAGTCTGCAATGGGAAAGTATCCCGTTCAAACAGTACGTATGATGGCAGAAATTATAGAGCAAACGGAAGAGTCTTCGCTTGATGATATGCCAGCAAATATAACTCCACTTATTGATAATTCTCTTGCATCCGCAGTTGCTGCTTCTGCTGTTAATCTTGCTCGGAGTATTCAAGCAAGCGCAATACTTGTAACAACGGGTTCAGGATATTCGGCGCGGCATATTGCACGGCTTCGACCGGAGATGCCTGTGTATGCAGCAACGGAAAGCCCGCGCGTTTTTCGACAACTTCTCCTTTGTTGGGGGGTTCAACCGATTTTAATTGATGGGTATCATGAACCAGAGCAGATGGTAGAAGAGTCTCTCAAGATATTAGTTGCACAACAAGCATTTGATAGAGGGGAAAGAATTGTCGTGATGTCGGGCCTTAAAAAAGAATCTGAAAGCGGATATGAAAGTACGATTCGTGTTCGAGAGCTATAGAAATTAGATTATGAATAGTCGCATATTTTCGTTTAAAACTATGTGGCATATTCCTCACGACCTCGAAACTGTTTGGGATTATGTCGGAATGGTCGCTCACTATCCGCAGTGGTGGCCAGGGATGAAACACGTTGAAATTTTGCATGGGCACGAGCTCCCTGTCACCGTTGGTAATGCATTCAAGTTCACCGTTGCTTCCCCATTGTATCAGCTGTGCTATACAACAACTGTTACGGATTGTGATCTTGGAAAAATGATTGTTGCTCGATCAGAAGGAGATTTAGCTGGTACAGGAACATGGAAATTTCAAGAACACGCAGGAGAAACACAAGCAGCTTTTATATGGGAAGTGCAATTAACGCCTCCTGTGCTTGCGGCTGCATCATATATTCCGCGAGTGCGATCTGTCATGCACTTTTTTCACGACCGATTAATGAACGCAGGGGAACAGGGCTTGCGGCAATTGCTTCAGCAAACAGCTGGACTAAAGTAGTCATTTCGCCAATACTAATGCAATGGAGAGGTGGCCGAGCGGTTTAAGGCAACAGTCTTGAAAACTGTCGTACCGAAAGGTACCGTGAGTTCGAATCTCACCCTCTCCGCTCCATGATTCAAACAATTATTTTTGACCTTGATGGAACGCTTCTTGATACGAAGGAGTTTATTTTTCAAGCATTTGAGCACGTATTTAAAACGTTTAATCTTACGAATCTTTCTAGGGCAAACATAGATTCTGTTATGGGCGTGCCACTGGAAGAAGGATATGAAATCCTCGTACCAGAGCTAGATAGAGATCAATTATGTGTTGTGCATCGTGCATTTCAAACAGAAAATATGTCACTTGTTCAGCCATTTAAAAATACTATTCAAACGTTAGAGAAATTGCAGTCAGTAGGAATTAAAATGGCAGTTGTTTCCACTCGCAAGAAAACTGGTATGAAGAGTTTGAGTCATGTGGGCATAACGCAATACTTTGATTGCTTGATAACCGGCGATGACGTAGAGAATTTTAAGCCAGATCCGGAAGGCATTCATAAAGCTTTGGCATATCTCAAAAGTTCTGCAACTAGCGCGATTATGGTTGGGGATAGTATTGTCGATGTCCAGGCCGGGAAGAACGCAAAGACTGCAACTGCGGCAGTAACCTATGGGCTTGGAAGTAGAAAATCTTTAGAGGAATCTCAGGCAGACTATATCTTACAAGATATTTCGGAGGTATTCTCTATTTTGAGATAATGATTTAGGCAATCTAAACTAGCGCAAAAGGCGGTATTGTGCTATTCTTTCGCCTTATGCCACGCGCAGAACATATTCTTAGCTTTGATGATGTTTCATTTGGATTTGGAATCCATAAGCCTATTTTAGATGAGGTGGATTTTTCTGTGCGTGAAGGAATGAAGATCACCTTAATGGGCCAAAATGGCGCAGGGAAGAGTACAATTTTTGGGCTTATTATGGATGAGCAGAAGCCAGAATCCGGGCGCATTAATCGCGCACAAGGATTGCGGATCGCAACTGCTCGGCAGGTCATTCCGCGAGATGAATTAGAGCTTACTGTGCGAGAGTTTTTCGAAAAGCGATTTTCTGAAAAAATATATGATAGTGATCGCAGGATTGATAATGTTTTAGAGATTGTAAATTTTCATGTAGCAAAAGATAAACGCATTGCGGATTTATCAGGTGGGCAGCAAGCACGACTTTTGCTTGCCTCTGCACTTATCGTTGATCCGGATTTGTTGTTGTTAGATGAGCCTACAAATAATTTGGATATTGGTGGTATTGCCCATCTCACAGAATTTCTGAAAAATTATCATAAAACTTGTATTGTTATTTCTCATGATGCGGATTTTTTAAATGCGTTTTCTGATGCGGTGTTGTATCTGGATGTATTTAATCATAAGGTAGATCAATTCGTCGGGAATTATCTGGACGTAGTTGCAGAAATTTCAGCTCGAGTAAAAAAACAAGAAAGTGAAAATGCCCGATTAGCGAAAAAGATTCAAGATAATAAAGATAAAGCAAACTTTTTTTCACATAAAGGAGGCAAGATGCGATTTTTGGCGAAAAAATTGCGCGAAGAGGCTGCTGAAATGGAGGAAAGCAAGGTAGATATTAGAAAAGATGACAAAACAATTCGACCATTTACTATCGAAGCGCAAGAAGAGTTGGGCGGGGATATTGTCCGCATATCGTCATATAATATGATGATTAATCACGAAGTAGTTACAAAGAAGGCGAATATTGTATTGAAGAAAAATCAGCACATGCTACTTGCTGGCCCGAATGGAATTGGTAAAAGTACGTTCCTAGAAGCAATTGCCAACAATACAGCAGAGGGAGTGTATGTAGCTCCTGATATTACTATTTGTTATTACAGGCAGGATTTTTCAACTCTGAATTTTGAGCATACGGTGCGAGAGGCGTTATTTTCTGTCATGAAAAATCAAGTAGAGCAGCATATGCGTTCAGTTGCTGCCGGTTTTTTAATTACGAACGATATGATGAATGTGAAGGTAGGGGATTTATCGGAAGGGCAAAAGGGCCTGGTGGCATTTGCCCAGATAGCTCTTCAAAAACCAGCATTACTTATTTTAGATGAACCGACCAATCATATTAATTTCCGTCATATACCCATTATTGCTCAGGCATTAGACGAATATACAGGCACGATGATTTTTGTGAGCCATATTCCGGAATTTTTTGCACAAATTCGGATTGACGAAGTATTGGAATTTGAACCATAGGTTTTGCATGTGCATAAGGTAGTGCAGGAATAATGCTATACTACATGCATGAAGAAATTCTTTGCTGTCGTTGCGTCGTTAATTACTGTTTCGTTGCCGGTAACTGCGCTGGCGCAAACAGCCAGTCCTCAGCCTAGTGCAGGTTTTGGTGACGCTGCAAAGCAAGCGTTTGAGAATCGATTTGCATGCATGGATAATTACAATTTTAATAGCGTGGCTGTTACAGTTGATCCTGCGAAAAGTGTGCTCGATCACCAGTATCTCCCAGGAGAAACTATTGCAGTGGCTGGAACTATTAAGAATCCGAATAATTATCCGCTTGTCGGAGGTATGGTATATGCTCATGTGTTGCGAGAAGATGCGAAAACGGCGCCGGAAAATTGGCATCCGTACGTTTCTCAAGAGTTTGTGCCAGGCGCATATGATGTTCCCGCGAATCAAACAATCGGATTTACGTATTCATATCGCATTCCTCAAGGATCTCCTGCTGGGACGTATCGAATCGAACTGTATTACTTGGTAGGGAATCGATATGTCATGTCTGGAATTCCGTATGTTGCAAATTTTACAGCAGCTTCGGCACCATTTACGATTGTGCGCCCCACAATAACAGGGGGAAATGCGGGGCATGACGTTGCCGGATTTGTGTTCGATAGAAACTCGGTAAAAGTGAATGGTAAGAACTTCCAATTACGAGAAATTCCTCCAACCTTTGAATCAGGAAAACCAGTTGCAGTAAATGTAGATCTTCGGGCAATCGGAAAGAGTAAGGTTTCTGGAACGGTTACTATGGATTTGTACGCTTGGAGTATTACGGATCAGAAAAAGCCTATTATCTCCCAATCAATGGACGTTGTGGCTTCCCCAACAAAGGCAACGCCCATCACATTTACGTGGGATAGTGCAACGCCTGGAACATATGAACTCGTGCTAACTTCTACAACAAAGGATGTAGAGGATGTTCCTTCTGTCCTGGATGTTCGTTTCCCAGTTGCCGGGCTCGTTCCTCGAATTGTATATTCTGGAATCGGAGCAATTAAGGATGGTGTTGCAACTATTAATGCGTGCATAGTAAACGCAACATTTGGTTCGGGAACTGGATCAATGACGAATTCTCTTTTGATTAACGGCAAAGAGGTTCAAACGAAAGACGCTGCAGTTTCAGCAGACCAACTTTCAACTGCATTGATTTCGGAGCCATTAGCGGATCTTGCTGGAAAAGCATTTGATGTGCATGTTGTGGCGCACGATGCCAATGGAAATGTTGCAGATGAGACTACCGTTTCCTATCCCGCAGGAATTATTGCTGGTGCCCAAGATACGTTTGCTCCAACCCCAGCTAGTTCAGAAGGGGTAGCGCCAACTATTAAGCCGATGCAGTATATTCTTATTGGCGTTGTGATAATCGTAATAGTCCTCTTGATTGCTATATTCAATAGTATGCGATTAAGAAAAAAGAAATATCCAACACTCTAAATACTACTATGCAACCATTTTTTTCATTTTTTACCAGAGCGATTGCCGGATTACTATTACTATCTAGTCTCGTTTTATTTACTCATAGCGCTAATGCGTCAAATCCGATTCATACGAATTGTTCGGGGACTCAGTGTACTATTGATGCCATTTGGTTTATTTTTCTGGATAGTTTGGCACAGCACTTCCAATATTCAGTTACGAGTATGAATATGGATACGGCGCTTGTGCAGGCAGGAATTGTGAATCAGAGCAATACAAAGTCGTCCTTTTTACCAGGAGCTACTCTTACTGTGCCCATTAATGCTTCAGGAGAGCTTATTACTACAGGAGGAAATTTTTACGATAGCCCCCCCGTTTATTTTGATGCAGGTGGTGCATTTCGAGCGATTATGAAAAACGTGGCATCATGTACGTTTGTTGAATCCACATTACAATCTAGCTTCTCTGCTTTCCGCAGCAATATTTGCGATAGTAATGGAAATCTAGATAATAGTCCTCTCACAGGGTCATGGGAAGATTCTTGGACAACAAGTGCGGGAACAAAATTACAATGTGCAACGAATGCAGACGGAAAAACAGCGACATGTATATCAGCAACATCGCTTGCGCCCGGATCTCAAACAATTACGCTTACTCGCACGGTGAAGAATTTGGAGTGGAGTGCGGAAGATAGGTGGCTCAAAAAAAGCGGAATACCTACGTTAAACTTGCACCCATTTTGGTTGAATTATGCTTATTTAGTTAGTGGGTGGGATACGCTTCATGACGCTCCGATGGTTTCTTCTGCAACGGTAAATTTTGTTGAGAAGAAGGTTCCTACTGTTGATCTTACTGTAGGGCCAGCTGCCGTTGGGCCATTTACTGACGGGCCAATCACTATTCTGCGAAATACAAATGCGTATTTACACTGGACATCTACAAATGCTACTTCATGCGCTATGACCGGCGGGCTTACGGCGTCTAATCTTCCAGCAACTGGATTAAACTATCCGACGGGTAATCTTGCGAACGCATCTACTACGTTCACGATTACATGTACTGGCCCAGGAGGAGTTTCAAACCCTGATTCGGTTACCGTATTTACTTCAACTGTCCTCGTTACGCCATCACCAAGCCCTAGCGTTTCACCTTCACCAGTTATAGAAACCTCTCCGACGCCAGGAGTAACTCCTACTCCTTCAACGAGTCCTAATGTTTCACCAAGCCCAAGCGTTTCCCCGACGCCAGGAGTAACTCCTACTCCTTCAACGAGTCCTAATGTTTCACCAAGCCCTTCTCCAACTCCAGGATTTAATACGGGGAATCTGAAAGAAACAAGATAGCAATTGAACAGTGATTATCGCTTACCAGTTCGTAAGCGATACATTGTTACAAGCAATAGAGCGATGATAATCACAATTGCTGTATTTATTATGGGGAGAGTAAGGTAAGAAAATAACGGCTTTTTGCATGATGGGTTTGCAAACATGGGAGCTTCTACGGAATACGTGTCTAATACGGTCTTCGAAGCATTTGTAAGCGTAATGGTCACTGTCGGAGTGCCGCACACAGTACGCAGTATCGCTACATTCGCTGTTCCAACTACAGGGTTTGATGATTCTGCCGTAAATGGTTTATCGATTGACCCTACTGTTCCTTTCGCATCTGTAATGCTCATGTGTATGTTTCCTGCAACGGACGTTGCTCGATCTGCGGATCCGCCGATCACAAAATCAATAACTGCTTGCTTGTCATCAGTTGCAGGGAGCGACTTTAGTCGAACCGATGCCACTGATGCTGACTCTCCTCGCACGACATATCGATATTCACTGACTCCTGATATTTTATTTCCAGATGCGTCGTGTAGTGTAACAAGAATAATATATGCACCAGGAGTTTTTTCGGTAGTAATCGGAATAGTAATGTCTTTTGAAGCACTGGGCGCAAGCGAAATTGATGCTCCTGAAATACTAGTAGGCTTCTCATTGGCATGAAGGAGCCGTTTTGTACTGATACTAATAGTTCCTTGAGCTGGTTTGCTCCCGGGATTTTTCAAAGACAAAGAAAAACTTATATTTTGATTTGGATCTACATTTACCCCATACAGAGGGCTCCAGGTCGTATTTTTCTCTTTGGTAATTGGATCTGAGCTTGCCACATTGACGCTTTGGGGATCTAAAATAAAGAAGCTATCAGCGCCCCCTAGGCTTAGGGTTGTATCGTTCCATCCTAATTTTCGGTCGTTTGTGGTAATAATTTGTATTCGTAAACGATATTCTCCTTGCGGAACAAGCGGAGCTTGATACGAAAAAGAAATACTACGCTGTTCATTCGCTTTCAAGTTTATGACATCTGTCGGACGTATTCGGTCGTATATAACAGGAGTGTCGGCAACAAGCTGGTTTACGGCTGCAGATGGAAGTGGGCTGAGCAGCATCATTTCGTATTGAATCCCCCCAACTGCAGTAGGCTCGCTGTTTTGAATAGTGAATGTCCCTGTTATCGCATGGGTAGTAGCAGGCGAAGTGATAGTTACGTCGCTTGCATAAATAAGGGGTAAAAGTGAGGGTTGATTGGTATCAGATCCTGGATTATTAGGTGCGGCAGATTGAGCAAGGCAAGAAAACGGCAGCACTAATACGCTAGCTGAAAATACCATTCGAAAAAATAGATGTTTCATATACGTTGTAGAATACCATGCAATTTTGCCATTTGCACGATCTATATAATGGCTCTATTAATTAAATAATTCTTATTCTTTACAAATCCGTCTTATAGTAGTTGACAAAAAAGATTGTGTGAGCTATGATTGCAGGTTAGTCTAATTATTAAGTAGTGTCACTAATATCTTATATGAACAACGTTCAATCAAATCGAGGGACAGTACGGATACTCTTCGGAGCAGTAATTGCTCTTGGAGTTGTTGCATTCGTGCTTAATTTCTCAAATCCCGTTCGTGCAAACGGTATTCAACAGATAGTAACACAAACAAATCCGCAATCAGCGCCAATGCTTTTTGTAGATTCTCCTCAACATGATTCAACAGTTACAACTAATGTTGTGCAATACCATGCACGATATACATGGGTTAACTGCGGAAACGAACCAGGAGTGGGAGCTCTTAAGGTATATGAGAAAATTTCTGGAGGAAAAGTATCTCAAGTAGGTAACACAGGCGATTGGCGTCTTCTTGACCAAAAGTCATGGTCTCTAGGAAGCTTTTGCCATCGATGTGATAACAGAGATCGACAGACATTAGAGATCACTGGTACATTTACATTGCCATCTCTTGTTGCCGGCGGTTCTACAACTATTTGGACAGCAGGCTCAAGCTTTGGAGCTCTTGGTACCACGCTTGTATACGACTTTACATGGCTTAACATGCCAGCGGTTCCTAGTCCGAGCCCAAGCCCTTCACCAAGCCCAACGCCTGTTGCTGCTACACAGCTTGTATGTACGCCAAGCGTAGTGAACGTAACAAATGGTCCTAAGGTAGTTGGAATGCAAGCATTCTTGTCTACAGGAAGCAATCATATGCCTATTCAAGGTGTACCTATTGCATGGTCAGATCGTGCAGGTTTTGGTTCGCTCGCATCTTCAAGCACTATAACAAATAGCAATGGAATTGCAGCAAACCAATACAATATCCCAGCACATCCAACACAAGGCACAGATGTTGTAACAGCTCAGTTCGGATCTCGAACTATTAACGGAACTATCTATCAAAGTTCAAACTGTACTGTAACTGTTAATATGTCTGTAACTCCTTCGCCGAGCCCAAGTCCTAGTCCAAGCCCTTCTCCATCACCATCTCCTTCACCAACGCCGCATATTACTCCAAGCCCAACACCAACTCCGATTACGGAAGTAACATGTGTTGATGACAAGAATCACATTGTGATCACATCTACGAATGCAAATATTAATTGTAACAACATTAATAACGTGATTTCGTTGAATGTGAACAATAATTCAAGCAACAATAACAGTTCAAATAACAACAATAGTTCAAACAACAGCTCAGAGAATAAGGCTGAAAACCATACTGGGAACGTCAATGTAAATCAGACCCAGAACGTAACTCAGCCAGCTATAGGTCATCCTCTAGTTGCAGGAGCAGTTACCTATGTGCCAGTTGTAGCAGCTCCACGAGCAGTGCCTGTTACTGCAAAGACCGGTGCAGAAGGAGTAGCTACGCTTCTCTTC
>DATIIA010000061.1:0-1766 GCA_035480115.1 Candidatus Anderseniibacteriota bacterium
TAACTGCATTTGCAACATCAGAGACTTCTGCACGAGTTGGCCGCGGATTATATTCCATCGAAGCCATCATTTCCGTTGCTGTAATCACAGACTTGCCGGCAGCAATACATTTTACGATTAATTCTTTTTGATGAATAGGAAGTCGCGAAACCGGAGTTTCCAATCCCAAATCTCCGCGCGCAATCATGACGCCATCAGTCTCTTCTAAAATTTCATCAAAATTGAGTAATGCTTCGTGCTTCTCTATTTTTACAATAATGTGAGGAGGCTCTGTACCTTCGGGCAGCCATTTTTTAATCTTCTCTTTAAGTTGCCTGATATCTTCCGCAGATCTCACAAAAGACAAAGCTACGAAATCAATATTTTGCTTCAACCCAAATGCTAAATCTGCATCATCTTTTTCCGTCATTGATTCCATCGACAGTGTACTGGTAGGAACGTTTATTCCTTTATGGGAAATCAACTTCCCGCCTAATAATACTTTTGCAGTAATGATATTGCGCTGCACATCTACCACTTCCAATTCCCGAGTACCATCAACTAATAAAATCCTATCGCCCCTTCCTAAGTCATACGCAAACCGATCATACGGAACCGGGATAACGCCCTTTTCTGCCTCAAGTACTCCGGCTTGGAGGCGAACAAGCTTTCCTTCGACTAATTCTATGCCTTCTGGTGGCAACACCCCGACCCGAAGTTTTGGACCTTGTAAATCCTGCAAAATAGCAACGGGAATTCCGACCTCTTGGGAAGCAGCGCGAACTTTATCTACTAAATCTAAATTCGCATCATGGTCTCCATGCGAAAAATTAATGCGAGCAACATTCATTCCCGCTTGAATCATTTCTTTTAACACTGGAACCATGGAAGAAGCCGGTCCAATAGTACATACGATGTTCGTTCGATTGCTCATAGCACAATACGATCAAATAGGGTAGCTATTTTAAAAATACCCGGAATTTTCCATTGCTCACCTTGCACGGTATAGAAAAATGCAACAACAGAGAGTACCAATAATCCAAGAAAAATAACGCTGCTTGTTTTTGGAAACCACTGTGCACAAATACCTGCAAGAATTTCTAGCAGCAATATAATGCTGCCTTGCTTAACGTGAAATAAAACAAAAGGCTTTTTTATTTCTTGAGAAATAACAGGAATTAATACTAAAACGCCGACATACGATAATGCAGCAACAAGATAATCGTTATTCATCTCCTTATAATACACAAACCCCGTCGGTTTTACGACGGGGCTTGGTATGCACTTCAGTGCAGTTTCTTACATCATTCCCATTCCGCCCATGCCCCCGGGCATCCCAGCGGGTGCTTCTTTCTTTTCTTCTGGAAGCTCTGCAACAAGAGCTTCTGTTGTAAGCATAATAGATGCGATTGATGCTGCGTTTTGTAATGCAGATCGAGTTACCATCTTCGGATCCACAATTCCGGCTTCAAACATATCTACGAATGTATGATTGGCAGCATTGTATCCGAGCTTGAAGTTCTGTCGCTTAATTTCTTCAACAATAACCGACCCTTCCTTGCCGGCATTCAACGCAATCTGACGAGCAGGCTCTTCTAATGCTCGCATTACAAGTTGCATTCCTGTTAAGTAATCCCGATCAACTACACCTTCTTTACTTTCCATTGCATCAATTGCAGCTTCCAATGAATGCGCAGCCGTAAGTAGGGCCAGGCCACCTCCGGAAACAATTCCTTCTGCAACAGCAGCCTTCGTTGCTTGTACGGCATCCTCTACTCGATGCTGCT
>DATIIA010000062.1:0-3861 GCA_035480115.1 Candidatus Anderseniibacteriota bacterium
AGTACGAGAGCATAGGGCGCCGATTACTTCTGGGGAAGAAATAAGGGGGGCGTATACTGAAGAGGTAAGGTTCGTAAAAAAAGGAGATAGATTCCATGCTTCCTTCGCATTGTATACATCGGGCTTATAGGGAGGGGCGAACGAGTCGAGGGGAAGTTCTGATTTCATGATCGTATTATTTCATATCACTGCCAAGAAGAGAACTTGACAATACATCTTTCCAAAGCTGGGATGTGTGTCGAATATCATGATATTTTCTCACATACTCTCTTGCAGCATTAGACTTTTCGCGCAAATCATCAGAGTTACTAAGTATTGTTTGTAATTGCTGAATTAGGAGATCTATGTCCCCATTTGCACAGTATCCTATATTGTGTGTTGTAATAAGGTTATCTGGATTCACTGTAAGTGACATGATAGGTGTCTTCCCAAGGCCGCTTTCGAGAAATGCAAAAGGAAACCCCTCGGACGAAGAAGTATTTACCGATACGACAGCCTCATTAAAATAGCGTTGGGCAGATTCATTTGGAACTCCTGGAATAAGAGTAATATTGCTATGTACGCCTGCAGCTTTTTTGATAGCATCAAATAATTCCATGTGGCCTTCTTGCGGTGCCGCAATCATTACGAATTGTTGTGTTGGAAATGCTGCTGCTATGGTAATAAATGCTAGCGGATTTTTAATGGGAGCGCATCGAGCAATCCAGAGAATATAGTTCTTTTTGTTGAAAGGTTGCTGTTTTTCTTGGGGTATTGCATACGGAATATGGATGATAGGGCATGAAATAGCAGGATGATATGTTTGTAATAATTATATCTGCATGTTCCAATGCGATTGTAAAAAGTTGTTCTGTAAGAGGATACTTTTTTTGATTGCCCCGCGTGCATTCATAGTCGTGAGCGGTGAGATATACAAATTTTTTTCTGTACATTTTGCAAAATAACCATGTGAAAAATACGTCTCTTCCAAACACGGACGCTATATAAATATCTGCATTTGCTTGATGAAGAGCTTGAAAAAATCTGTATAGATTTAAAATAAAATGTTTGTTTTTAAGATTGATTGAAGCGTATAGCGTAATATTATTCTGTATTTGTTTTTTTCTTTGGCCACAATCTTCCGTTACTATTGATACGTTAAAATAAGAACGAAGAAATAATGCCACTATTGATAATCCTTGATATCCTACTCCAGTAGGATTTCCATCTTTTGATTCATTAAAAAAGTGATATGCAAGGAGGCTTACAAAGCATATAGATGGTTGAGTTTTGGTAGCTGGCATATTTTATGGGTATTTCGTATGCTAGCACGTATGCAAGAAGAGTTGGAATATCTGTCTGGGCTGGAGCGATTTGGGATTCAACCAGGTCTCGCTGTTATGGAGCAGTTAATGACTGTTCTTGATCACCCTGAACAACAATTTAAAAGCATCCATGTGACTGGTACAAATGGGAAGGGCAGTACATGCGCAATGATTGAATCAATATTGCGCGCCTCAGGATACAACACAGCGTTGTATACGAGCCCGCATCTATACAAGTTTAACGAACGGATTCAAATAAACGGAGTTGCTATTCCTGATGAAACACTTGTTCAATTAATTCATGAAATACGAGAATGTATAGAATCTAAAAATATCCAGCCTACTTTTTTTGAATTCACTACTGCTTTAGCGTTTTTATATTTTGCTCGATCTAATATAGATATTGCAGTTATTGAAGTGGGAATGGGGGGTCGGTGGGATGCAACTAATGTTATTACGCCTCTTGTATCTGTGATAACAAATATTGGATTAGATCATACTGAATTTCTCGGATCAACTACAGCGGAAATAGCACAAGAAAAAGCGGGAATTATAAAAGATACGGTACCTGTCGTTACTCATGAAGAAGATGAACATATTCTCGCAATCTTTGATGAAGTTGCAGCAAAAAAACGTACAGAAGTAATTCGTGCGCATGAGCGCATTCATGCCCACGTTATAGATCCCAATTTTAAAGAGCAGAGAATAGAACTCGATTCATATCAAGTATCATTGCCATTACTTGGTGCGCATCAAGTAAAAAACATGGAAACAGCTATTCTTGTATGTACGCTATTGCAAGATGTCGGGTGGCATATTAATAAACAGAATATTATGAAAGGTATTGCAGCTACCGTATGGGAAGGAAGATTGCAGATTCTTTCTGAAAAGCCGCTTATTATTGTTGATGGAGCTCATAATGCTGACGGAGCCAAGGCACTTTCTCTTTTTTTAGATCATATTCCTTCATATGACGTGCTCGTATTTGCGGCAAAGAAAGGAAAAGATATTTCCGAAATGCTTACGGACGTTATTTCTCGTTTTAAAAAAATAGTTATTACGCAAGGAGTATACATGCCAGAAGATCCATTTGTAATCGCAGAAAAAATACGCTCACTAGGAAAAGATTGCGAGGTTGTACAAGATGTCCGAGAGGCTGTGCAAGTAGCTATTTCATCTGTCCCACCAAATGGAACAGTATTGATTGCAGGGTCACTTTATATGGTCCCGGAAGCGCTAGCCTTTTTAAAAGAATCCGAGGTATAACCAATATATGAAACGGTTGATAGTCGTTACGTGCATTGCTCTACTTGCCGTCCTTATTGCGTATGTTGTGCCATTTTCTACGGAGAGAATTCGAATTGTAAAATACTTTGATACTCCTATTCAAATTCAGCTTAATGCAGGAGAGCACTTAGAACAGCGAGTACATTTAACCGAAGGAACATATTCTGGCGTTGCAGTTTTTTCTAATGATCCCACGTTAGCGGGGAGACTTCTTCGGGCAGTGATAAAAGATCCAAATGGCCATATCGTTGCCCAAGGAGATTCAGATTCTGTTTCTTATCTTTCGAGTGCCAATGTTTCTCGTATACAAATTGATACGGCTTGGTGGCAGGTTGATCAAGAAGGTGCTTACCTTCTTGATTTGTCGTTTGCGCATGGGAACACATTTACGCTTCTTATGATGGAGCGGGATAAGAATTTATCAGTGGCTCAGAAATTATCAATTAACGGAGTACCGCAGCCTGCTATTATTTCCCTTACGTTTATGAAGCGTGCAGCTACAGACATGGGCGCGCTTCAAGGGGTTATGGTGGGAGCGATTTGTATGATTGGCCTTGCTTGTATATCGCTTTTGAAAACAAATAGAAATAAAATGATCGGCGCAATATTGCTTATTATATTTTTAGCTCCTCTAAGTATATTAGGATATTTTTATCCAACAGGTAGTTTGGGAATTGCAGATTGGGATTTATATGTTCCGCTTCATGATTCCTATCGCAAAGCGATTTTGCAGTATCATACATTTCCGTTTTGGGATCCGTATCCGTGCGGGGGGACTGCTGGGTTAGCTGATCCAGAGTTTCCCGTATTTACTCCAACGTTTTTATTAGTGCTGGCATTCGGTTCATCACTTGGGCTGCGTCTTGATATTGTTCTATCTATTATTATTGGGGCAGTTGGCATGCTTGTGCTTGCTCGAAAGCTTGGACGTTCCGTTGAGGCTGGATTTATTGCATCGCTTGCTGTTGCGTTCGGGACGGTAAACTTAATAGAAAGTACAGAGGGGCACGTCAATATATTAACTGCGATGTGGATCCCATGGATTTTTTGGGCATGGTTAAGCGTATATCAGAAAAAAATGAAGCCACTGGTGTGCGGAATATTTCTTGCGCTTACATTTTTAGGGGGCGGAGTATATTTGCTTATATATACGGCAATAGCTTTTATCGTATTATCTGTTCTTAGTTCTCGGCGCAAAGACGCCATGCTGACATCGTTACAATCCGGACTCTGGGGGCTCGGATTCGTCGCATTCAAACTTGTTCCTGTT
>DATIIA010000063.1:0-1897 GCA_035480115.1 Candidatus Anderseniibacteriota bacterium
ATACACCAGTCCAACGTTGAGTTCTCTCGTATCTTTTACACAACCCTGTAACAGGATCAAAGCTACCAGGAACATTCCCCCAAACATTAGAATCTCCAAAACATAAAATAGTCTGCACTACATTCCATCCATGCATTTTTATTTGCGATTGAGTAGATATTGCAGTCCTTCTGCAAAAGTGTGTTGCAAGCAGACGAAATCATGTCCACCTGCATATTCAACATACTTCACTGGATATCCTTTCGCCTTAAGAACATCTCGAAAATGGCGATTAGAATTTAACTGGCTCGAACCATTCGCAAACGTTGGGACTGTTTCTAGAGAGCCTACATCTAGAAAGAATCTTACATCTCGCGTCGGTGATTGAACATACTGTTCTATCAACCAGTTTTGTGTATCTCGGATAGGCCACCAATACGTCCCGGTTTGTGCAATTACATTGCCAAATATCTCTGGATGGTCAAGTCCCATATAGGTCGCTATTACAGCACCTAAACTTCCGCCTGCTAAAACAGTAAGGCGTGGATCAACGGTCGCGCGATAGGCACTCTGTACCCATGGAACAAGTTCATATGCGATAAAATCCATAAATGGTTCATGGCAAGCCAAATCTCGAAAACGCGTCACAAAATTAGGGGCTGGATTTTCAATCATCACAGCGATCAAAGGGGGTAGCTTCCCCTTCGCTATCAGATAATCAAATATTAGGGGAGCTTCGATGAAATCTTTATAGATATACCCATCAAATGCAATCACCAGAGGATATGCTGTAATTTGGCTTGCATCATAGTTAGGCGGCAAATAGACGTAGATTGCCCGTCCTTCCTCAAGAATCTGACTTGGGACATAAGCATTTATCACGCTACCTTTAGGATAATATTCTTCATTTTTCCATGGGAAAGAGGGAGCATCTGGCATTTCCAGCAGCGACATGTTTCGATCTATTCCACCAGCACAAAGAGCGCCTGGAATTACGTATTTCTTTGAATTTAACGGATCGTGCACCCAATTATGATTGAACGAGAGAGAAAAACATTGATCGAGCCTATAGTCTGAAATCGCAATCAGGGGGTCATCAGGTGAGATGGAATATACAGTACGAGTATTCCGAGGTAAAATCCAACTCTTGTACCAAACATCCGTATTCGGGATATGCGTCATTCTATTCTTGACTGGATCAAAGCTGCAAAGGCCATAACTTGCTACCACGACATTCCCATGTTCTCTTGTCGCGCGCCAGATAAATGTAACCAGCGTCTCTGAATCGCTCCCCTCTATGAAGTCAATGAGAGGCGTACCGCGCTGCTCTACTTCTCTCCAAAAGTCAGCACAACCCATCATTTGCTCCTTCAATTGAATAATTAAAGGACATTCTCGCCCTTGCTCGTGCGTTGTAATTGAAATAAGCTCAGAGCATTGCGTTGCTAGCGCCTGAAAAAAGAACAGGATTGTCATTCCTGCAATACAAAGATTGTTTTTCATCGTTCCTATCGTTATATCGTTCTTACCATTATGAGTCGTTAACTTTCCAGGTGTCCTTAGAACCTATTCCACAACCACATTCCGGCCCAAATCCGCCCTTTTGTCTGCGGATTCGGTCCCGCTACAAATTGCCTATGCCCAATCGGATATGTCAATTTGCTGCAAGCACGAACCGATGCCAAAATCATCGAATTTGTGCAAGGAAGCTGGTTTTGGAACAGGTTCTAAGGAATCGTAAAAGAATAAATGCTACACTGTTATAGGAGAAAAGATGAATTTTCGCTCAGCGTTCTCAGCGATTCTCTGCCTACTCAGCGCTGAATTTTTCAAAAAGCGCAGAGGGAAAACGGAGAACCGCCGAGCTTGCGGAGAATGTTTTCTTGCAATAGGAAATCCCCCTTTTTCTCTCTGAGAC
>DATIIA010000064.1:0-2306 GCA_035480115.1 Candidatus Anderseniibacteriota bacterium
TAATTCCATCTGCAACTAATGTTTTAATATCTCGCGAAAGCGTTTTTTCGTCCTGGGCTAAATTCCACACTAATTCGCGGAAGGAAAGCTCGTTTTTATCGAGGATTGTTATTATTTGCGATGTTGATGTTTTGAAATGTGAATTTATACGTTTGCTCATAGTATATTTGGTTAAAAATTACATAAGAGGCGTAGAGTCATTCACGTGCACTTTACGAGCGCGCAAATAATCGGCCAATATAAATCAAGATGATTGCACCTATAACACCGACGATGATGCTATATACGTCGAAGCCGGTAACTCCGGGTGCCCCTACAAGATTCATAATCCAGCCACCAACGATCGATCCGATGATACCGAGAATAATATCAGTCACTAATCCATGTTGTGCATTCGTTTTCATGACAACAGATGCGAGCCATCCAACTAATGCGCCGAAGATGAGAAGAATAATAATGTTCATAGTGATCACCCCCTTTGTGTTTAAAAATAAAAATTATTTTTGAGGAACTTTATTTCCTGCTTTGCGAGCTTCTGATAATCCGATAGCTACTGCCTGTTTACGGCTTTTTACTTTCTTTCCGCTTTTGCCACTTTTTAATGTACCTTCCTTATATTCATGCATTACTTTTTTCATCTTTGTTTGTGTTCCTGTAGAATACTTTCTCATAATTACTTCACCTCCTTATCTTTAAGCATTCATCTGTTTTCTGACTTTACCAAGTCATTTTGAAACGAAAGTGTCTTTTGTTTATGACATTTTTAAAGTTTTATTCTTTTTGTTGGCTTGGAATAACAAAATAGTTTTTTATAAAAAGCGTTTTCTTTCGTAATGGCAGCAAGTAGGCATTGATATTGTGAGTGTATAGGCATGTATTATTGACATATTGCAGTTGCATATGGCTTCTCTGGTTATCATGCTAGAAGTATTCATTTTATAATGTGTTTTTTATGAATAATCATGTCATCACAAAAAACAACACAAACACTTCACCCATTAATGCACTGCTTGCTGACCCGCTTGCACTCGAGATCGCAGAAGTTGTAAGCAGGGAAGAGCTTTCATTTCAGGAGCTATCCGAAATTACGCATGAAAATAAAAAGAAATTGGAACATGAATTAGATGTGTTGTCGGAATCTCGTATTCTTAAACAACATCAGCAGGGAGATCACATTACGTACTATCTCTGCCAGCCTCAGATTGCTCAAACCGTTCATATCTTGTATCGGTTGTGGGCTAACAGTGTAGTAGCGCAAATATCAGGTGCATAACCATGGCATATGGGCTCGCTGTGGGACGATATTATCATCGACTCATTTTCTCCTCTTAGCTCTCCGTTAGAAGTAGACGTAGCTATTATTGGAGCGGGGATTACCGGGCTTACTACTGCATGCATGCTCGCCAATACAGGCTTGCGTGTTGCAGTAGTAGAGAAGGATCGCATCGGATTTGGTGCAACCGGAATAACAACAGCTTTCCTGACGCAATACATCGATACATTGCTTTTCGATTTTGTTCGTATGTTCGGAGAAGAAAAAACAAAGGCTATCATATCCTCTCATGCGCAGGCAATAGACTCCATAGAAAAGCTTATTCAAGACAATGCGATACGGTGTGATTTTGAGCGTTGTCCGTTGTATATCTACGCAAATGAGAAAAAAGAAATTTCTGCACTGCAAAAAGAAAAAGAAATTGCCAACATAATTGGCATAGATATGCAGATGAATATAGATTCGGAATTAGGATTTTCTGAACCTGGATATCTTGTGCTCCCTCATCAGGCAAAATTTCATCCGTTGAAATATGTCAAAGGATTGGTGAATATATTGCGAAAAAAAGGTGTGCAGATATTTGAGCATACAGAAGTTACGAATATAGGAGAAGGGGATCGTATTACTATTGCAACGCCGCATGCTCCTATTACGGCTACGCATGCAGTAGTTGCTACGTATGTACCGTTACAGAAAAAATTGTTTTTTAAAAAAGCATTTTATACTACGTACGTATTCGAATTATCGTGTCCTCATGGTGCTATTCCGGAAGGAATATATGAGGATACACTTGACCCATACCACTATCTTCGCGTTGATCATATCGGCGGCAAAGACAGGGTGCTAATTGGTGGCGAAGATCATCGCTCCGATATTCATATTAATGACGATAAATGTTTTGCCGCTCTTGAGCATTATACGGAAGAATTACTGAGAGATATCCCCTTTGCTATAAAGCGGAAGTGGAGCGGGCCCATTATAGAATCCATTGATGGCCTGGCGTGGATTGGGCCTCATGAAAGTGATCGTATAT
>DATIIA010000065.1:0-2578 GCA_035480115.1 Candidatus Anderseniibacteriota bacterium
CCTTGGCCTGGTAAAATTCGTTGCAACGCAGGGAGCGAGGCGGCGGTCCATGTAATCGTATTGCTCGTAGGGTCAAACGCACCAGAGTGCAACTTAAGCGTTGATGCATCTAATCCAGTTCCTTCAAAATGAACTTTAATAATTGCATCCGTAAGACCTGTCGTTCCACTATTTTTATAATTTACTACGCCATCAACATTCTGGGACCCCGAAACAACTTGAGAAGATCCTGTTGAACCATTAAATGATTGGGTAATGGCAACTTGAGCTGCAGAAACCGTAATGACATGCGTAATTTGCCGCAATGTATAGGTTTGGCCCTGCTGCATTTTATTAATTGCAATCCCGAGCGTTCGCTGGTCTCCAGGATTTCCTTGTACATATAGCACCGAATATAAATCGACTTGGTCCAATGGCTTCATTGCAGGCAATCGCCAAAAAGAATCGAGCACCGAAAAATTCGGAGAAAATCCACTATCTTCAGGAGCAAGCTCCATTCCTGGATCAGGCGTTAATTTTAATACAGCATTATCAATAGTTGCATCTCCTAAGTTTCGAATATGAATAATTGCAGATACTCTTTGCCCCACTGCAGCATCCTTTGCAGCCTCAACGGAAACATCTAGAGGGATCGCAGAAAGAACGGTGCTGGCAGATGCTGCATTCTTAATACTTTCTTTGGGAAACTTCGCTGGACTAACCGTAACATCAGCAGTCACATCCGCCGTAGACCCTTCATCTCCAAGTAATTGCCCTGTCGTTTCAAATACTTCTGACTTACCCGCAGATAATGCGGGGAGAGAAACGACCATATTTTTAATGCTGACTTGCGCTGATGGGTTAGATGATTGATAAATAAAACCAGATGACGGCGTCAACACAACATTTACGGTGCCCCAATCGACATGGCTGTTATTGGTTACTGTCACTTGATACGTGACATTGCCTCCCGCAATAAAATTCGATGGAGCAGCAATGGCAATACCAATCTGGGAAGCGCTTACTTGTTGAGTACCTCGATACCATATAGTACCTGCGACTGCGACTGCGAAAATAATAATTCCTGCACCTACAATACCAATCCATGTAAATATTTTTTTCCTGCGTTTCATCTTGCCGCTCACTGCGTCAATCAGATCTGGCTGGCTTTCAACAATCGCTTCGGGCTGTACAACAGGTTGTTTGGGAGTAAATAATTCCTGACTTCTCTTTATTAATTCTTCTGGCTCTTTTTGCGCATACAAATTTTTGCGCAACATGGAAATGTTGCTTTCTTCCTCTTTCGGTACAGGATCCACTTTTTTCTCTTGCTCTTCCATCTCTTAGGAGTATACCACGGACGCATCAGCGAGCGTGCGCATCAGTAAATTCTTCATACTACGCTGCAACTGCATTGCTTGGTCACCAGATAATACAATACGCGGAGCATGTTCAGGATGCTCTGCGAGATACTTTATAACACGGTTTGATTTATCGTTCGTATCCTGAACGGCATCAATATTCCACGACCGCATATCCGGCAATACTCCTGCATGTTGAACAATTACTAATGCAATTGAAGCATCTAATACAATTCTTTTTTCTTGGGATAAGCTTGGGTATATTCTCCATGCATCAATTAACGCATCAAAAAGTTCCGGAACTGGCTGATGGAGATCAAATAATCGATGGAATAATTTCACCTGTTCGCATGCTCGGGCAAATGCATCGGCATCGTTGCGTAATTCATGGAAATATTCAATTGTTTCTACATTGCTCACGTATATGCCGGCTTGCCCGCCAGTCTGGCGGGACTTACTCTCATTAATAATGGCCGATATACGCGTACATGGTTCCAAATGGCCGCCTCTTGAAGACGGAATCTTCCGAACTCCTTTGGCAATCACCCGAATAAGCCCTTCTTCCCGGGTAAAAAATGTCACTAATCGATCCGCTTCCTGAATGTTTTTTCGGGAAAATACGAGGGCGGATACCATACGAGAAACTGGCATATTATTGCCTATTTTAGCATAAAAACGATCTTTTTAAAAATACCCTCAAAATCCATTTGACAAATATCTAACATAGGAGTAAGATCACAAAAGTTTTGCTATTTGAAAAAGAGGTAATAAAGGTCGCACAGTGCGATACCGAAACCTCGAAATAAGATGACCTCGTTTCCAGAAAGGAACGAAACCATGAGAGACAGTCCTCGAACACGGCGCCGACATGAGTCAGCTTCCCCACAAGATTATTGCTGCAGTATCGCCCACGGCCCGCGCGAAGAAGAACCCGACGGCCCGGCATTCGACGGCTCCTGACCGCCGGCCCAGATCAGCGAGACTGCAAGACACTCACTATTGTGCAAGCCTTGCAGTCTCGTTCGGCTCCTTCCGAAAGCTGATGGATGCCCGCCATTAACTCGCCCAGATTAGGGAACTCCGAGATCGCAGGCAAGGCTCCGCCATCAGCCGCCCTGTTGCAGTTTAATCTTCACACTTTGTGAAGAGCTGCAGCAGGGTTCTTTTTTATTCAAAATTAATTTGACAAATTTATATACTTGTGCTATGATCACACGTTACGGTTGTTACTATAGCAC
>DATIIA010000066.1:0-12380 GCA_035480115.1 Candidatus Anderseniibacteriota bacterium
GGAAAAGCTGTTGCTCAATATTTACGATATAACGAAATAAATAAAAAAAATATTCTTGTTATTCATGATGATCTCGAGCTTGCTCTTGGTGATGTAAAATATCAAGAAGCCGGCAGCGCGCATGGGCATAATGGCATGCGGTCTATTCATCAGTATGTAGGAGACACTGATATCCCACAGCTTCGAATCGGAATCGGCAGGCCTATTGATCAGCGTCCTATTGAAAAATTCGTGCTAGAAAAATTTAAACCTGAAGAGAGAGCTATTCTTCAAGAAAAACGGCAAGTAATTCTAGATGCGATTACGAAAGTTATTGAACCGCGTCGGAACCAAGAATAATTAATATATCTGCTTTTGTCTTTGCTTCGCTTGATGGAATGTCTGTTGCAGCAGAAGCGTTTAAAGCACTAGCAATTTTCTCTGCGTCATCGGATTGCGTGACCTTTGGCGCATAGACTTTCGTTGCTGTGATTGTCTTAGAAGATGCATTGGCCGTTGCAATGACTTTATATCCCAGCCCTTCCAATTTTGTAGCGATTTTTTTAGCAAGCCCTGTTGTATTGGTTCCGTTGCGCACTTCTAATGTCGGAAGCGTTACAGGAGAAGGAGATGCGGTTACTTCAGGAGAGATTGATGGCGAAGGTGAAATGCTAGGAATAATGTCTCCATTTGCGTCAATATTTTGAGTCGGAACTGCGGTCGCTTGAGCATCTATTGTATTTCCTGTTGTAGTTGAAAACATGTTTTGAGCAAGAGTTTTAATTTCTGAAAAATCTCCCGTGCGAGTTTTAAGAACGGAAGCTGGAACTCCACCCAACATTACGGTATCTCCCTTGAGGATGCCGTTGGGACCCGTGCTCATAACATCTGATTTAATATTTGATGGATCAATCTGGCGTGCAAGCTCGAAGAAGCGTTTCATTTCCCACAACTGCATATCCGTTTTTATATTTTCAGAAAGTCCGCTGAAGATTCCGTTAATAGCATTGAAATCGAGCGCAGTGTGTACAGAAAATACTTTGTCACGAATTGCTACCAGCATCTGCTGCTGGCGAGCAGTACGCTTGAAGTCACCGCCCTCAGGGCCTTCTACGTAGCGAGCGCGGACATAGGCAAGCGCTCGATCTCCATTCATTGTTTCGGTTCCAGTTGGAAATGCAATTTTGTGCCAATAATCAAAAAATCCGTTTGAAATATGAATATTAACTCCGCCGACCGCATCAACTATTTTTTTAAACGCCGTAAAATCTACGCGCGCAAAATAATCCATTTTGAGTCCAGTAATTTCCTCAACTTTTTGTTCTAAGAGAGCTGGTCCGCCATTCTTTTTTTCCGCCTCACCATATGCATGCACTGCATTTAATTTTGAATAAAATTGTTGCCCTGGAACTTGTACATATAAATCTCGCGGAATAGAAAGTAATGCGATCTTTTTTTCTTTCGGCTCAATACTTGCAACCATGATAGTATCTGCAAGATTTGCACCATCGTGGCCTTCGCCTCCGATTGCAATCAAGAGAATATTTATCCTATCGTCCTGTTCTCCTTTTAATTTATTTCCAGATTTAAATAAAAGGTCGCTTAATTGTCCGAATAATGTTTGATTAGCAGTACTGATACTATTTCCCGCTGCAAGAATTTTATATCCAAATATGCCGGCTCCTGCGAGTACCGCAATAACACAAGCTATGACAAGGCCGCGCACAATACGGAATGGTTTTGAGTGCTTCTTGTGAGAAGGGATTTGGTCTATATTCTGAGGCTCCATGTCTTGTGACATCATAATACATGTTTGCCAAACTTGCCAACATGGTGACTTCATCATTACAATATCAGTGTATGGACGAGCAATCTTTCGAGCACCGCTCATTTGCATGGGCTATCGGCTCGTTTTTCTGGGAACTATTGAAAGCCTTTTTGCTTGCCATGGTTATTATTGTCCCTATTCGGTACTTTGTCGCTCAACCATTTTTTGTTCGAGGTGCTTCTATGGAGCCGAATTTTCAAGACGGAGAATATTTAGTCATCGACCAATTATCATATCGATTTAGCAATCCTAAAAGAGATGATGTTATTGTATTTCGGTATCCTCTTGATGAATCACAGTTTTTTATAAAGAGAATTATAGGACTCCCAGGAGATGAGGTCCGTATAGAAAATGGGCAAGTTGAAATTGTAAATTCCATGTATCCAAGCGGCGTATTCTTAAATGAATCCCTCTACTTACCATCTGGGCTTACGACGGGCGGGCAATTGGATGTTCGTTTAGGATCTGATGAATATTTTGTACTCGGTGATAATAGGCCAGCAAGTTCAGATTCCAGATCGTGGGGGCTCATGAAGCGAAGCGAGATTATAGGGAGAGTATGGGTGCGCGCATGGCCATTTAATCGCTTGACTATATTTCACCCTATTAATCCAAGCTTTGTTTCCGCTTCTCAATAATGCTACTTGATTTATGAAGGGTTCATCGCTATAGTAAGCATTCATATGGCATCAAAAAAGAAAACATCATCCGAATCAACAGTCCAGTTTCCGCTGCATAGCCCTCGGGGCACTCAAGATATTCTTCCCCAGGACCAAAAATATTGGGAATACGTTATAGAAAATGCAAAATCTTTTTTGCGAGGATGGCACTTTCAGCATATTGATACGCCTCTTTTTGAAGAAACCGTGTTATTTACGCGGGGAATTGGCGAAGGAACCGATATTGTTGATAAAGAATTATTTGAGCTTAAATCGCGAGGAAAGGGCTCAAATTATGCATTGAGGCCCGAAGGTACTGCGTCTATTGTTCGCGCATATATTGAGCACGGGATGCGCAGTTGGCCACGTCCTGTAAAATTATTTACTATAGGGTCTTTTTTTCGCTACGATAGACCGCAGGCTGGAAGATTTCGAGAATTTCATCAGATCGATATAGAAGTCATCGGTGCTGCAAGTGCGATTACCGACGTTCAAGTTGTGTACGTATTGCATAATTTTTTTCAGAGTATCGGGTTGGAGGATTATACCGTCTTAATTAATACGCTCGGCGTGCCGTCCGAACGAAAAGCATATATAACTCTCTTAAAAGAACATTTTCGAAGAAACAGGCAGAAGCTATGTAGAGACTGCAAAGATCGCCTCGTTACAAATCCTCTTCGTCTGCTTGATTGTAAAGAAGAAAAATGTCAACAAGTAAGCAATACTGCTCCTCGATTATTGGATCATTTATCAGAAGCGTCTAAGAAACATTTTGAATTTATTCTCAACAGTCTTCGGGAATTAGGCGTTCCATACGAAGTTGCTCCTTCTTTGGTGCGCGGATTGGATTATTACACCCATACCGTATTTGAATTCGTTCCAAAATCAACTCGGGGAGAATCTCAGCAAAATTCGTTTGCTTCAGGTGGAAGATATAATAATCTCGTGAAAGAATTAGGGGGCAAGGATATGCCAGCAATTGGAGCAGGAATCGGTGTTGAGCGGGTGATTGATCGCGTAAAAGCAGAAGGTATTGATCTCATGGTTATGGACCATCCGCAATTATTTATTGCGCAATTAGGGGAGCAAGCAAAAATTGTTGGATTGCAAATTATGAAAGAACTTCGCGATGCGGACATCCCATTTTCCGAAAGCATTGATCGTGATGGCATGCAGCAACAGTTACATATGGCTGATCGATTAAAAGTTGAATGGTCGATTATTATTGGGCAAAAAGAAGTATTAGATAACACAGTGATTTTGCGCAACATGGAAAGTGGAATGCAAGAAGTTGTTGATCGCGATCGATTAGTAAATGAATTAGAGAGAAGGCTCCACATTGTACGTGAGTAATAATTCGCGATATACTTACGGCACTATGAGTGCTGTTGCTGATTGTATTTTTTGCAGAATTGCGGAGGGAGGGATTCCCGCCGATATTTTATTTGATGGAGGCGATACATTATTTTTTCGAGATACGAATCCGAAAGCTCCGGTCCATATTATCGGTATTCCTAAAAAACATCTCGAATCGCTCGATGCAATAGGTGGTGATGATCATTGCGTTATTGGAAAATTGCTCCATGAAGCAACTCACGTTGCTCGAGATGCGGGAATTTTTGAATCTGGGTATCGTGTCATAACGAATGTTGGAAAAGATGCAGGGCAAGAAGTTATGCATTTGCATTTTCATGTTGTTGGTGGGGAAGATTTAGGCCCTCTTATATGCAACTCCTCTTCCTTATGAATAAAAAGATATTTTCGCAAGTATATGCATTTGTTATTGTTGTCTTGTTGCCAATTATTACCCATGCCCAGTTAGTAAAATGCGGCCCCACAAATCAAGGGTATAATTTAGAGCCATGTACTATTGATGATTTCTTCGGATTATTTGTTACCATTTTTAACTGGTTGCTCGGCATGAGCGCAATTGTTGCATTTATTTTCTTGATATATGGTGGAATCCGAATGTTTTTATATTCTGTAGATGAAGAGCATTTGGCGGCCGGTAAGAAGACGGTGATAGAGGCTGTTATTGGATTGGCAATTATTTTACTTGCATACGTTCTCGTAAATACGCTCATGGTTGCAATAGGCGTTAAAAATCCATCTGACTACTTCAGCGGAAAGGCGCAATCCCAACAATAGTCTCCTTGACGCCAGTCTTTTGGCATGGTAGGGTGTTGCTAGAGATAATTGTCTATTATTTTATTAGGAGGTGACTTTTTGTTGTGTTAGAAGTACAGAAACGAGATAATGAAAATTCCGAAGGACTCATCCGTCGGTTTACTCGCGTTGTTCAGCAAAGCGGTGTGTTATTGCAAGCCAAAAAGGTGCGATATCACGAAAAGAAAAAAAGTAAAACGAAAATTCGTGAAGAAGCTCAACGTAGAAATGAGCTTACCGCTGAACGTGATCGCTTGATTAAGATGGGAGAAATTGACGAATTCTCATATCCACAAAAAAAGGCAAAGCGATGGTAAGCTATCGCTTGATAGAGATAAAACATCCCGCGTAGGCGGGGTGTCTTTATTTATGAAAACGAGTATACTACAAACTATTATATGGCTAATGAAATTCCACCGAATCTTCCTATTCCTCCCATCCCGCCCGCGGGTGTTGAGCCTGGCAGAGGATTTGATGCTCCAGACCCGTTTGAAGAGGGTGTGGACTCTATGCCAAGTAAAACAAGTCAACCAAATCCGTTAATTACTCCTCCTCAAGTAGACGAGTCTCTTACTTCTGAGGAACCAGTGTTCAAACAGCCTAATGTTTCAGATCGAAAAGGAACTAAATGGTTATTTATTAGCATTATTATATTAGTTATACTGTTGTTACTAGGTGCCTTGATTGCTATAGCAATGCGTTTTTTTAATACATCTTCTAATCCTGCCGTATCTTCACAGCCATCTCCAAGCCCATCTGCTGCAGTTGAATCATCTACGCCCTTAGTGACATCTTCACAACCTGTAGGGTCGAATGCCGATGATCCTGATCAGGACGGCCTTAATAATGCAGAGGAGCGATTATATGGCACTGATCCAAATAATCCGGATACTGACGGTGATGGATATCCGGACGGCGAAGAGGTAAAAAACGGGTACAACCCCCTTGGGTCCGGTACGCTTGATTCTGATAACGATGGGCTTCCTGATCCGGTAGAGCGAAAGATGGGGACAGATCCTTTTAATCCGCATACTGATGGTGACGGATATTCGGATGGTAGCGAGGTTGCTCACGGACATAATCCTCTTATCCCAGCCCCAAACGACAAGCTATAATCATGTACGAATGGTATGATCGCAGATGTTGAATGTGAAAACTTTCCGCTTACCGATTCCCAAGTACATTTATTATTAGGTAGTTCCTGCCGGAACGTATCTCAAGAAAATGATGGAACAGTTGCGATTCGTTGTATCTCATCTTCCGAAATACAACGTTTAAATAAACAATACAGGGGGAAAGATGCCCCTACTAATATTTTGACATTCTCGTATGATCAAAAAGAGCATGATGTCGCACTTTGTATGGATATTGCAGTAGAAGAGGCAATGAATAGAAATGCTACTATACAGGATTATGTTGCCTTGTTACTGACGCACGCTTTTTTACATGTATTAGGAATGGATCACGAATCTTCAGCGGAAGAAGACCAAAAAACCCAAATGCTCGAGAAGAATATCTTACAGGAGTGCGGATTTAGCCCCATCTCATTAGGTGAATAATTATGAAGAATTGGCATCGAAGCAGGTCCTTTTTTGAAGCGCTAGCCTTTGCGCTGCGAGGTGTTGCTACTGCAATACTTCGAGAACGTAATGTGCGCATCCAAGTATGCATAGGAACAATAATTTTGTTCATGATGATACTATTTCATGTTCCGCTGATTAGTATTGCAATTGGGGTTATTGCGATACTTCTTATTCTTGCATTTGAAATGCTAAATACGGCAATCGAGTTGATCGCGGATATGATTCACCCTGAGTACAGTATTGTTGTTCGAAACGCGAAAGACATTTCAGCCGGTGCAGTGCTAGTGGTTACTATCGCCGCTTGCATTGTGGGTATACTGATTTTTCTTCCCAATATTTTTTAGGTACAATACAGGTATACACTATTTGCTATGAATCGCCCTCATATTTTTACCGCAATCGATCTTGGTTCGAGCACTGTTCGTGTTGTTGTTGCGCAAAAAAACACTCAAACTGAGGATGAGGAAGTAAAAATCTTAGGAGTAGGCACCACTGCTATGAGTGGTATGCAGAAGGGCGTAGTAACGGATGTAGAAGAAGCAGTTGCTTCATTAGGCAGTGCGTTGGATATCGTTGAGCGAATATCGGGAGTGCCGGTAGAAAAAGCCTATGTCAGCATTAATGGAGCACACTTGATTTCGCAAAATCTTAGAGGGGTTATAGCTATTAGCCGTGCAGATGGAGAAATAACGCCTGATGATGTTGATCGAGTTATTAATGCTGCGCAAGCGATTTCTCTCCCGCCTAATCGCGAGATTCTTCATATTCTTCCTCAAAATTACATCGTGGATGGCCAAGAGCATATTCAGGATTCTGTGGGTATGACAGGTGTTCGGCTTGAAGTAGAGGCTCATGCAATTATTGGCTCTTCTCCTGCAATCAAGAATCTTACAAAAGTAGTAAATCAGTCAGGAGTCCATATTGAAGATTTTGTATTTGCACCCTTAGCAGCTTCTTTGGCTGTGCTCGAAAAACGCCAAAAAGAGCTTGGCGTAGTTGTTATCGATCTCGGAGCAGGAACAACAAGCTTTGCTGTATATGAAGAAAATGTTTTGCTCCATACAAACGTTTTGCCGGTTGGTGCTTCTCATATTACAAATGATATTGCTATTGGCCTAAGAACATCCATCGATGTTGCAGAGGCTATAAAGCTTGCTCATGGTACGGCTATTGTTGAAGGTATATCCGCACACGATATGATTGTGGTTGAAGGTGAAGACGGTGAGCAAGAATCTGTTTCCAAGAAAGAAGTGGCCGAAATAATTGCCGATCGGTTAGATGAATTATTTTCATACGTTGACCGAGAGTTAAAAAATATCGGGCGGTCTGGATTACTGCCGGCGGGAGTTATTTTGACAGGGGGAGGAGCGTACATGGATGGGGTGGTTGAATTGGCGAAAAAACGTTTACGCCTTCCCGTGCGAATTGGCCATCCACAAAAATTATCGGGATTATCAGATCAAACTGATGGTCCGGAATTTGCGGTGGCCATAGGATTGATTGCGTTTGCTCTTGAGCAAGAAGATAAAGTAGTTGCTCATAAATCTCTATCTTTACCAGATATTACTGGTACAGTACAAAAAATCAAAGATTGGACAAAGTCATTTCTTCCGTAGAAATTTTTTTGTGAACACAAAGTGTGTACGGTTTGTACACATTTTGTTATTGACATTCTTTTTTTCGTTCGTACGATGAAGATGATATGCCACTTACGAAGCCAAGTATTGAAAACGTTGCGAATATAAAAGTTATTGGTGTTGGAGGTGGCGGAAATGCTGCACTCAATAGAATGATCGAAGCAAATATTAAAGGCGTTGAATTTATTGCCGTAAATACGGACGCGCAAGCATTGCACTATTCTGGAGCGCCAACGAAACTGCATATCGGACAAACGGTTACGAAAGGCTTGGGGGCGGGAATGAATCCATTGCTGGGGCAACAAGCTGCCGAAGAAAGTAGAGAAGAAATTTATGAATTATTAAAAGGCGCTGACATGGTATTTATAGCCGCAGGATTTGGCGGCGGTTCCGGTTCCGGAGCGGGTCCAGTAGTTGCGGAAATTGCTCGCGAAGTAGGAGCGCTTACGGTAGCTGTGGTTACAAAACCATTCTCATTTGAAGGACAGCAACGCATGACGATTGCAGAAGAAGCATTAGCGGAACTTCAGACACGAGCAGACGCTTCGGTAGTAATTCCAAATGATCGCCTGCTTCAAATTATTGATAAAAAAACAAGCCTAATAGACGCCTTTCGAGTAGTAGATGATGTGTTGCGGCAAGGAGTGCAAGGTATTTCCGATCTTATTACCCATCATGGAATGGTAAACGTAGACTTTGCGGATATTAAGGCAATCATGCAGAATGCAGGATCTGCCTTAATGGGTATTGGAAAAGCGTCTGGGGAAAATCGGGCTGTAGAAGCTGCTCGAGCAGCAATTGATAGTCCGATGTTGGATGTAACGATTGATGGAGCAAAGGGAATTGTATTTAATATTACCTCTGGGCCTGATTTGCGCATGTATGAGGTTGATGCGGCCGCAAGAACTATTACAGAGCATGCTGACCCGAATGCGAAAGTTATTTTCGGTGCTGTGATTGATTCGGATCAAGTAGAGGAGGGCGAGATTAAAATTACCGTTGTCGCAACTGGGTTTGATAAGCCTCAAGCAGTCGTTCGCCCAAGAAACACTTCTGGCTATGTAACGCCGCAGCAAACTCAACAAATTCCGCAGCAAGAGCCGCGTGTACAATCAATGAGATCTCCATATGGAATGCCATCAGTGAACTTGTCGCAGCAAAATACTCCGTCTCAACCTGCTCCGCGCCCTCGAGTTATGCCAATGCAGCAAGATGAAAATGAGGATTTGGAAGTTCCAACATTTATTCGTAGGAAAATGAGAGAACGAAAGCAATCACTTGGACAAGAAGAGCTTGAGTAGTAGCACAGCTGATGTAGTGTCATAGGTATGCGCGCTCGTGTATGCATCCTTATTCTTTCCTGGATTGTTGGAATGTGCGCAGGGGTCTTTCAAGCAGTCCCAATACTAATTGGCTCATGTGTGCTTTCATTACTTGCAATTGTATATTACATACGGCTGAGCACGCCGTTTTTTGTTGCTATCGCATTACTAGTAGGCATGGGATTTGTATATGGAAATGCGACAGTTATTCCTAGGGCTGCTGCATGCCAAGGAGAATTGGTGTCTTATGCGATTCTTGAACGCACCTACTCTGTATCTTTCAATGACGCAAAGTATGTGTTCAAGCGTAACGACGGATGTTCAATTCTTGTGTCCACGTTTCGTTTTCCATTGCTTGTGCGCGGAACGCAAGTACGTATTTCTGGGAGCCAGTCCTATGCGTCTATATATCTTCAAGATGATGGCATTGACCTGGCTGCGAATCATGTTGACCTTACGGTTATAAAAAAAGGAACATCGTATCCTGACAGCATTCGAATAGCAGGTATCGAGAGAATATCGCAGATATTCAGCGAGCCAGACGCATCTATCGCAACTGCAATGTTGTTGGGTGACCGAGGGACAGTATCAAAAGATGTTCAAGACGTATTTCGTAAAAGCGGCATTAGCCACTTGCTCGCTATTGCTGGGCTACATGTTTCCATCCTTGCTGGGATGCTTGCGTTTGGGATTCGATTCCTCCCACTACCCAATATTATTCGAACAATAATTATGATCGGTATCTTATGGACATATATTGGGAGCATAGGAGCTCCTCTTTCAGCGGTTCGTGCAGGAGCATTTTGGACCATGTACGCCGTCGCTTATCGAGGACGACTTCTTATCGGAATGCCAACAATTATTCTTTTGCTTGTTGCGATCCTTATGACGATTGATCCGCATGTTATTTTGTCGCCTGCGCTGGAACTTTCTATTTCAGCTGTTCTTGGAATCTGGGCGATGGTTCGTATTTTTCATTTTCGGAGAAGTCCTCTGCGCTCGCTATTCTTTGTTTCGCTTGGCGCTACGTTAGGGACATTACCGCTCGCTATCTATTATTTCGGCGGATTTTCCCTTCTAGGAGTATTTATTAATATGATTATTGTTCCTGTTGTGCCTGCAATTCTTATAAGCATCATATTGGCTGTGTTTGCAAGCATGATTGCGATTCCGTTTGGATTATTTTTTTCCTTTATATCGCATCTTTTGTTTTCGTGGGTTTTATTTGTGAGTGCTGTGTCGGAACGCATTCCCTATGCATATATAGATTCGATTTCGATTCCTGGTTGGGCAGTATTTTTGTATTATGCGATCTTTGTGTTTTGCATGATCGGCATTATGAAACGTAAAAGAATGCGGTTCCAAGAATTATGGACATAACAGTTTCTGATTATAAGCCGATTAGTGTTGTTATAGTATTACTTGTTGTAATTTCTTTTTTTCCTGTTGAACATATTGGCATAGTAAAATTTGATCCTCGTCATGGGAACGCAATGCTCGTACAAGATGGTGCGATCCAGCTTTTAGTAGGCGGAGGGTCAGATGTTGAGATATTGCATTCATTAGCGCGACATATATCGTGGTTCGATAGAAAGATTGAAGTTGTGGTAGTTCCAAGCTGGAAAGCAGAAGACATCACCGGACTTATTCCGTTAGTAGATCGATATGATGTCGGAGTTATTGTGCTGCCTCCAAGCAACACATCTAATCAACAGAGCAAAATACTTATTGATCGGATTATGAGTCGATCAATTCCCTACAGATTTGCTCAAGATGGGGAGCGGATTCAAGCTGGCGGCATCGCGGCACAGTTTTTATCATCTTCTGCTTTAATTAAAATCACTCTTCATGGCGTATTAGTTTCTAATATGCCGATATCCGGCCATCAAAACGAGGAAAGTATTTCATTGCATGGCACAACATGGCTCATGAAGTGCTACAACGAAACCGATTTGCCTTTTTTGCAACATTACTGTATCCATTAATTATGACTACTGAACAAACACTCGTTATTATCAAGCCCGATGGAGTGCAGCGCTCATTAATGGGAGAAATCATGCAGCGTATTGAACGTACTGGTCTTAAATTTGTTGCAGTCAAGTTCCTTATTCCAAAGGCAGAACAATGTTGGAAACACTATAACAAAGATGACGAATGGTTCATGAAGAAAGGAACTCGTGTCGTCGAAGATAGAAAGAGCCACGGCATGCCGATTGAAAAAGAGGTTATCGAATATGGAAAAGACATTATTAAATCAAATGTTGACTTCTTTACATCGGGCCCAGTGCTGGCATTTATTATCGAAGGGAACCAGGCAGTAGCAATTGTCAAAAAGCTAGTAGGTGAAACAGAACCCTCAACGTCTGATGTAGGTACGATTCGCGGAGACTTAACAGTGGATTCCTATTCTCTTTCAAGTCGCGATAATCGCGCAGTTCGAAATCTTATCCATTGTTCCGATAGTCCAGAAGAAGCCCAGCGCGAAATTCCGCTGTGGTTCAATACAGACGAGATTCTTTCATATCGACTCTTACAGGAACAAATATTATACGACGTGAATCTAGACGGGATATTGGAGTAGTTCTTTCTACCTTAGTCTGAGGTAGGTCTCGATATCTAGTATTTGACAAAAATAATCAAAATTGATAAATTATGAGTGCTCCCCCATTCCTTTACGGGGCTGCCGGCAATGTGTAGTTGCTGATTTTGTTCGTTTTAATTGAGGAGTGTGTCATGAGTAATGACAACAGGTTTGAAAGAGTTGTAAAGCTGTGGATTTCAGTTTGGAATCTGATATTGGAACAAAAGCGTCATCTGGAAACAGTTACGACTATTCTTCAGAGAATCGTCTTTGAGGCCCATGGTTATCCAAAATTCAAGGACTGGGTTGCAATCTGCCAACTTAGTGGAACGAACAATTACATTATGAAGGCAGTTGGAATGCTTGACCTATCAAAAGTGGATACAGACCCGACTGTTCGCCAACTCATTGCGGCGTTTCCTCAATGTTTCTCTTCGGAAGAAATTCAGGGTCCCATTCCGCTCTCGATAATTTTTGAAATGGCCCAACGAGCTGGACAAAAGAAAAACAAATACGATATTACTGGTTCCCAATTCCCAGTTTCACACAATGTTATCCCTCACTGGATCCCTGTAAAAATTTTCAAAATTCCTTCTGATTCCTCGGATTCTAAGATTTCACTTGT
>DATIIA010000067.1:0-10454 GCA_035480115.1 Candidatus Anderseniibacteriota bacterium
GGGGGTTCGAATCCCTCTGGGCGCACCAAATCAATTTAGAACCCAAGCTTTTCGTTTACGATAATGACGGTAACGTTCCGGCCCATCTTTGGATTTTCTTTCTTGAAAATAACTATTTTGTTTAAGGATGTGCCGTAGCCATATTTTTCGATCATGTGTTTATCTTCAAGTGGCACAACATATTCTTCTAATCGCTTAAATCCTTCTGCTAGATTTGGCACAATCTTCTGTGCGCCTACGACAAAGATTAAATTCTTTGATGTAAATACAATGTGGGGAAGTTGGCTGCCGGTATTGGATGCAATTAAGAATTCTCCTGTTTCAGATAACGCATGCACGCTTCCTAAATAATAATCGGATAAGGCTGCTTGTTTGCGTAATTCAGCCTGCTTTGTCTTATCTTCTTCTCTTAAAATGGTCTCATGTAAATTATTCCATCCATGCTGGCCAGCCTTTAGATAATCCACAAATCCAATTGATTCTAGTGTAACTGATGAGCCGTTCATCACGGACGCTCCTGCTGGAATCATTTCTTTTATTTTTGCTAACGCCTCAGCACCACTAGATACCACAAGCCCATGAATGTTATTTTTTTCAAGATTTGTAGTTGCTGTTGTTATTTGTTCTTGCTGTGCAAGGGTGTCGTAGGACATAAAATACTGTATTAAATATATAAATAGTGAATATTATTTTTTCTTATTTACTGCATGGGTGAGATTTTTAATAAGTTCTAATAAATATTTGCTGTTGACGGTATAAATAACTTCTTGGCCTTTTCGTGTATCCGTTACTAAATTAGAAGATTTTAGCGTCTTTAAATGCTGCGACATAACTGGCTGCGCAACTTGGACGATTTTTGCTAATTCGGTCACGCTTTTAGGGCCGTCAGCTAATGCTTCAACGATTTTATATCGCGTAGCATTCCCAATGCCTTTTCCAAATGTTTCTACTTGGTCGCAAAGTTCAGTCATAATATATAATAATATTAGCATAAGCTTATATATTATGCAAGAGAATTTTGTGATTATAAAATGTCAAAATAAATTGACAAAATGATTTAAAGAGGTAAGATTGCAAGGTCGGTAAGACAGTTGTTCATTTATGAATTATTTAGGGATTTCCGCCAGGCTCGGCAGAGAACGAGTTGGTTTGTTGATGTTGTTTTTTTGAGGAAGAGGTGTGAAGGATGGCAGCGAAAACGGTAGTTTTTGGTGAAAATGCGAAAAGGCTGAGGAAAATGCGGCAAAAAGACATCTTGGGAACTTTCGGTTTCTTGAAACAAGACATGACCGACTGGCAACGGTTTGTTCAAGTCCGCGGGCTCGCAACGCGATGCTCTCGCTGTTCCGTGCAAGATTTTGAGGGCGTGCTCATCATCAAATCAGGCACTATCAAGTTCGTCCACGGCTGCGACTCTTCGCAGATTCCCAAAGACGCGGTGTTCGTTCCGAACGCATTCAAATTTGGTGTGGAACTGTTGGAAACTGCCCGTGACGCATTACGCGCCGCAGCGTTGCGAGAGGATGAAGAAGAAAGCAACGTGGAAGAAAGCGTTCCGACATTGGCAATGACTTAGCGACTCTTGTGCATAGGGCGGTACAAAGAAAGATAAAGGACTCTGGTGGATGTCTGGAATCTGACTTTGTATCGCCTTTTTTCATATGTAAAAAGGACTTGACAAAAGTAATATTATAAGTATAATTATTAGTTCATTGAAAAAAGGCAGTTCTGTGGTAAGGAGGGGCTTTGCGCGATATAGGCGATGGGAGTTTCGCCCGCCATCTCGGCGGACAAGGCTTTCGCGCTCTTGAGCAAAAAGGCGGTTGTGGATGCCACCTGGTTCCGTAACTTCTAAACTCTTTGCCACTGAACTGCTTTTTATATCTTGCAAAGTTATTTGTATGTAGCTATATTACTTAGTTATCCACATGATCTGCATTTGCGAGATTTCTTTAAGAAACCTTACAAATGCGTGTCATCTTGATACGCAGTGATCTTTCTTTTTCCAAACCCCGTTTGAAGGAGCGGGGTGCATCCCAGGCATACGACTTGCTTGCCCTGAGTTTATCGAAGGGTTGGCAACCTGGGAGAGTGCAAATAATAAATTATTGTTTGTAGTCTCCTTGGACGACATGGATTTTTTTACGCAAACACCGTACTGTAGAGAGCGTGAAATCCACTCTACATACAACATATCGAACGCACATGATAGGCGACCTTACTTCCAAATTACATGGAAGCGAGATTCGGTTAGCTGGCTGGGTTGCAACGCGGCGCGATCATGGAGGCCTTATTTTCTTGGACCTTCGCGATAAAACAGGAGTAGTGCAGCTCACATGCAGTCCCGAACTCCATAAAGACGCATGGATTATCGCAGAAACGCTTCGAGATGAGTTCGTTATTGTAGCTGATGGAATTGTAAAAAAACGCCCAGTGGAAATGGCGAATGCGGCATTAGGGGAATTAGGAACCATCGAAATTGAAGTGACTGCTATACGTGTTGAAAGTCAGTCGCAAGCATTACCCTTTGTATTAGGAGATGAAACGGTGAATGAAGATACTAGGTTAGCGTATCGATTTTTGGATTTACGGACGGCAAAGATGCAAAATATTCTTACAATACGAGCCGCTTTTATTCAGGAAGTCCGATTGTTCATGATCGAACGAGGTTTTACGGAAGTGCAAACTCCTATTCTCGCAAACTCTTCTCCAGAAGGTGCGCGAGACTTTTTAGTGCCATCTCGATTGCACCCAGGGAAGTTTTATGCGCTTCCTCAAGCCCCTCAGCAATATAAGCAATTATTAATGGTTGGCGGACTGGATAAATATTTCCAGATTGCTCCATGTTTCCGCGATGAAGATCCGCGTGCTGATCGTCATGCTGGAGATTTTTACCAAATCGATGTTGAGATGAGTTTTGTTGAACAGGAAGATGTGTTGCAGCTTGGAGAAGAATTAATGAAACACCTTTCTGAATTTTCTGGGAAAAAAATTAAAGATGAACCGTTTCCGCGATTTACCTGGAAAGAGGCGATGAGTAAGTTCGGAACGGATAAGCCGGATATCCGCTATGACTTTTTTATTACCGATGTTACAGAAACTGCAAAAAAGTCAGGCTTTAATGTGTTTGCGCAGGCGGAAGTAGTGGACGTGTTGCGAGCAGAAGGCGGCGCAACATATACGCGAAGCCAGATTGATGAATTAACAGAGATTGCAAAGCAGCATGGATTAGGCGGCCTCGCATATGCAAAAGTAACTGCAGAGGGAGTAGATTCGCCGATTTCAAACTTTGTAAACGAAGAACTATTTGCGGCAATTGTACACGAGTCGAAAGCAAAAGATGGCGACATGCTCTTTTTCGGAGCAGGGGAGTGGCTTTCGGTGTGCAAGGCGCTCGGAGATGTGAGAAAAGCGGCAGCGAATATGCTGCACGTTCTTGATAAAGAGGAGCTGATAAATATGCTTGCGTGGTGTTGGGTAATTGATTTTCCGATGTACGAAAAAAATAAGGATACTGGGGAAATTGAATTTTCTCATAATCCGTTTTCCATGCCCCAAGGAGGCATCGAGGCGTTAGAAAATCAGGATCCTACTGAAATAGTCGCATATCAATATGATCTCGTAGTGAATGGTTATGAAATTAGTTCAGGAGCTATTCGAAATCACCATATTGAAACTTTGTACAAAGCATTTTCGCTAGCTGGATACACGAAAGAGGAAACCGATGCCAAGTTTGGGGGAATGATCAGAGCCTTTTCGTATGGGGCTCCTCCGCATGGCGGATTTGCTCCTGGTATTGATCGTCTGTTAATGGTGCTCATGGACGTTCCAAGTATCCGAGATATTTATGCTTTTCCTAAAAATGGGCGTGGGCAAGATATGATGATGAATTCTCCCGCATCGGTAGATCCGGCGCTGCTTCGTGATTTGCATATTGCACCAATTGTGGAAGAATAAGATGATGAATAGAATCCAAGCTGCAATCCTCGTAGTCGCGTCGTTAATCATTGGGTATGCTGCTGGCCAGCACTATTCTGGCACACCTCTTCTTCAGCAACAATATACAGGCAGTACATCATCAACTTCCGGGAGTTCATTTGGAAGCGCTCCATTCTCCGAGGTATGGAACAAGTTGCATGATCAGTTTATTGGAACGCTGGATGATAAAAAATTAGATTATGGGGCAGTTGCCGGCATGGTGAGAGCAGCAGGGGACCCATACACGACATTTTTTGATCCTGCTGAAGCAAAACAGTTGAATGAAACATTGAGCGGAAGTTTTTCTGGGATCGGAGCTGAGATGGGAGTTCAGAATGGATTAATCGTCGTGATTGCACCGCTTGATGGATCACCAGCTCAAAAGGCCGGTATTAAATCAGGAGACATTGTTGCGGCAGTTGACAAAAAGAATATTACGCAAGATATGTCGCTCGATGATGTAGTGCAGCAAATTCGAGGCCCAAAAGGGCAAGCTGTTGTGTTAAGCGTTGTTCATAAAGGCGGCAATGCACCGGTAGATATTTCAGTTGTGCGGGATAATATTGCAGTTCCTGCCGTAAAGTTGGATGTAAAAAATAACATCGCGCATATTTCCATTACCAGTTTTGACAATAACGCTGCATCCCAATTTGCAAAGATTGCAAAGCAAGTGCGCCAACAAAATGTCCGCGCTGTTATATTGGATCTTCGCGATAATCCAGGAGGATACTTGGATTCTGCGGTTCAAATCGCATCCCAGTTTCTCACTCCTGGATCTGTTGTAGTCAGCGAACGTGGGAAAACAGAAACAGTGCATCGCGCAAGCGGCGGCGGATTACTCAAAGGATTGCCAGTTGTAGTATTGATTAATCACGGAAGTGCATCTGCGTCTGAAATTCTTGCAGGGGCTCTGCTCGACGATTTGAAAGTCCCAGTGATTGGAACACAATCATTCGGAAAAGGATCAGTACAAGAAGTGCTTGATATCGCAGACGGATCCAGCTTAAAGGTAACAATTGCAAAATGGTATACGCCAAACGGTACTTCAATTGATAAACAAGGAATTACGCCAACGATTACTGTGGAAGATAATCCAGCAACTGATCAAGATGAGCAATTAGATCGCGCATTTGCAGAGATTAAATAACCTATGCAGAAAAAACTCTCCGTCTTGCTTCTTGAAGATATCGCCCAGCTTGGAAGAGCGGGCGATATTGTGGAAGTTGCGGAAGCGTACGCGCGGAATGCCCTCTTTCCGCAAGGAAAAGCAGCGCTTGCAACGGCTCAAGTAAAGACAGCAAAAGAAATGCAGGACGCAGCGAAACGAAAGAAGGCAGAAGAAGAATTATTGCAGACACAAGCAGTTGCTGAGAGAATAGACAATACAGAATTGAGTATCGCTGTTACCGTGAACGAAGAAAACGAACCATATGGCAGTATTACGTCTAAAACAATAGCAGATTTGCTCAAAGAACAAGCGCAAGTCGAAGTTACTCCAAAAAAAATAACAGGATCATTTCCCATAAAATCATTAGGTTCATTTCCAATTTCCGTGCAGCTTGCGCAAGGAGTAGAATTCCATATGAATATTATCGTTACTAAAAAAGATGAGTAATAAAAGAACAAAATACATATTCGTTACAGGAGGCGTTCTTTCGGGACTCGGAAAAGGAATTACCGCAGCATCCATTGGAAACATGCTCAAGGACAGGGGACTTTCAGTGAACATGCAAAAGTTTGACCAATATATTAATGTCGATGCAGGCACATTAAACCCTGCAGAGCATGGGGAAGTATTTGTTACTGATGATGGCGCAGAAGCAGATTTAGACTTAGGTCATTATGAAAGATTTTTGAATCAAAATATTACAGCAGATTCGTCTGTGATGACAGGCAAGATTTATCAAGAAGTTATTAATCGAGAACGAAGGGGAGAGTATTTAGGTAAAACAGTACAGGTTATTCCACATGTAACAGAAGAGGTAAAGCGCCGTGCGCGCCTATCTGCAGCAAGCGGGGATTATGATGTTCAAATCGTTGAGATCGGCGGAACAGTAGGGGATAACGAAGGGTTTCATTTCTTGGAAGCAGCACGCCAAATGATGCTTGATGAAGGACGGGAAAATGTTCTCTATGTTCACGTGGTATTTTTGCCATATTTAAAGGCATCCGATGAAGTAAAAACAAAACCTGCACAAAATAGCGTTCGAGAACTTCGGAGTATTGGAATCCAGCCCGATGTATTAATTGCTCGTACTGATTATGAAATAGGGGAGAGTGATATCGCAAAAATGTCGTTATATACGAATGTAGAACAAGCAGCAATATTGCCACTGGTAACCGTTAAGACAGTATATGAAGTTCCACTGATTATGGAGCAGCATAAGCTCGACGAAGTAATAATGAAAAAATTGGGTCTTGAAGTGAAGCCTCGTACTCATGATGGGTGGGAAAAGCTTGTTGAAAATATTAAGAGAGAAAAATCAAGCATCCCTATTGCGGTAGTAGGCAAGTACATTACGATGTTGGATACGTATGCAAGTATGTTAGAGGCCTTAAAGGCAGCATGTTGGCAGAACGGATACAATCTTGATTTAGCTTGGATCGACGCAGAAAAATTAGAACAAAACGATTTAGAATCATGGGAGCAGCTAAAAAAAGCAAAAGGCATTGTGGTTCCCGGAGGCTTCGGTGTCCGCGGAACAGAAGGAAAAATAATGGGTATTAAATACGCTCGCGAAAACAACATCCCATATCTCGGATTATGTTTAGGAATGCAGCTTGCTGTTATCGAATTTGCACGCAATGTTGCGCATATTCCTAACGCTACGAGCCAGGAGTTTGATGATGCGCTTGCCCAGCGAAGCTCCGCAGAGCGAAGTTGGGTAATCCATATTATGGAATCACAAAAAACAATTACAGAAAAAGGAGGAACTATGCGTTTAGGGGGATGGGATTGTGTGTTAAAAGAAAATACAAAAATTGCAGATGCATATGGATCAAAAAATATTCGTGAGCGTCACAGACACAGATATGAATTCAATAACGACTTTAAACAGCAACTAGAACAAGCAGGGTTAGTGTTATCCGGCGCAACTCCTGATGGAACTCTTATAGAAACTATCGAATTACAAAATCATCCATGGTTTGTCGCTGTGCAATTCCATCCAGAGTTTACATCTCGACCCGAAGGCGGCCATCCGTTATTTAATGCGTTCATCAAAGCGGCAAGTTTATAAAAAGTGTATTAAATATTTTTTAAAGTAGTCGTTTCCTCGCTCGTCAGTTTTCGTGTTTCTTTCGGCCTCATATCCCCAAGAGTAATATTGCCGATGCGGATTCGTTTGAGCGCTATTACGGTTAAGTGAATCTTTCCGCACATGCGGCGGATTTGGCGATTTTTGCCTTCTTGTAAAATAATTCTAAACGAATGGGAATCGAGAAGTTCAATGATGGCCGGTTTTGTAATGCCTACTTTAAGTTTCATTGGTTTTGCTAATTGCGAAATACGCTGTTCGTTTATTTTTTCTTGCACTTCGACGATATATTCTTTTTCTACTTGATGAGTATCTCCCGTGACTGCTTTTGTAATTAAGCCGTCGTTGGAAAGTAATAGTAAACCTTCGCTGTCTTTATCTAATCGGCCGACGATGTTTAAGTGCTTATAGCGGGGGAATGTAGTTTGTATTGTTGGGCCGGTATCGGATCCGATAGAACATACGACGCCTCGTGGCTTATAAATAGCGATGGTTTGTTTCGTTTGCAGTTGCTGTTCTAGGGCAGGGTCAAGCGTAACGACGTCTGTTTTATTGAGAGGGACGCCGGGTTGGGCTTTTTTACCATTTACCAGAATTAATCCTTGACGTAAAAAAACCTCTGCTTCTTTACGAGAGCAGATGGCTTTTTCGACGAGATATTTTTGTACGAACATTATTTAACGTGGACGAACATTGCCGGCTTTAATTGACCATTAAAGCGCATTGTTTTCTTTTTTGAAAATTCTACCGTACCAGCAACTGCTGCATACAATGTATCGTCTTCGCCTCGGCGAACGTTAAGTCCTGGTCGGTATTTGGTACCGCGCTGACGAATAATGATTTGGCCTGCGCCTACCGGCTGTCCGCCGTAGATCTTTACACCAAGTCGCTTTGATTCTGAATCTCGACCGAGCTGCGTTGACCCGGCTGCTTTCTTATGTGCCATAGGAGGTTGAAAAAATTAACTATATCGCTTCCCAGAGAGTAACTTCCCGAGCTACCAGAGCATCTGGCCGTGCGTACAGCACGGGGTCTGATGCTTGCTGGAAGTAAGAGGTAATTTCCTGTTCAGCGAGCTGTACCTTACGATAGCCGATCGAGGCAATTTCGTCAATAAAGGTGCGAGGAAGGGGGGTAAAGCCATCTTGCCCTTTGGGGCAGGGGAGGAGAACAAGCACTCGAGCGCCGGGAGCAAGCACTTTCCGGATATTCTGAAAAAAAAATCTGTACAACTCAATAATTTTATTGTGAAATATTTCTATCTCCGGAGACGATAGGGGATGAGTTAAAGGAGTTCCTAAAAATGGTTCCGTAATAATAGTGAGCTTTTTTTCTATCAGATATTCTGGAAATTGCTGAGTAACGTCATGTAAAAATGTTTCAGGACGAATGTCGGGAGATACAGGAAAATGCTGAGCTATCCATGCAAGATTTTCTTGCGATGCTGAAATCATTCGTTCGGATGCATCGCTTCCAATTGCTTGAAAGCCCATAATCCATGCCTCTTGCAAAATAGTTCCCATCCCACAAAACGGATCATAGATCGTAGTGTTTTTTTGAGGCATCGTAAGATTAATCATGATCTGCGCTAGTTTTGGAGGCAGCAATCCTACTCGTGCATCGCGAGCTGGCCTGCTCGTATCGCGCAATTCGTACTGTGCAATATTCTGTATATGAATCGTTTTCAGCAGCATATAGTTTTCGCCAATACGAAGAATACTTAAATCCATATTTGGATTCTCTGTAAGTTTGTTGAATAACACTTGTGCAGCATTTAAGCTCGACCCTTTAGGTTCTATAAATGATAGTTTGGAGCCCTGAGCTTTTGCCGCTTTTTTGATAGAAATTGCGAATTTTTTTACCGACACTGATCCGCTCAAGATACTTAATCCCATTACCCATTTTGGCGGCAGGGCAGATAGCGCTGCAATAATTTTTTCTGCATCGGGCATATGATTCCAACCTGCAACATCTGTGGCAATGCGAATGGTTCCGCCTAATTGATCGCCAATATCTTCTGGCAGCATGTTTGTTTCTATCCGTATATATGAACGAGTAATTCTTGATACGGTATAGTCAGTAGCAGTTCGATTGAGGTATGCGATAATCTCACTTACCGAAAGCAATGGATTTGTCCCCAGGAAAAATGTGTACTTCATGTAGTATGTATAGCATATATGATGCATGCGAAATCAATAAGTACTGCCATTCTTGGAGCGTTGATATTTGCTACAGGATGGGAAACCGGAAAAGTAATGTCGCCCTATTATGCATCTACACCTATTGTATTTGAAGATCATCAACCGGCTGCTGGGGGAGGGGAGGAGCAGCTCAAGGCCCTTAGTGCAAGCCCGTTGCCTACAGGATCTGCCCAAGTTCAAGCTGCAACAATTACGAATGCTCAAGGCAAATATGTCGCCAGTAAAAATAGTACGTTATTTCATGATCTGTCATGCCCAGCAGCAAAGAGTATAAAACCGGAGAATCAAGTCTGGTTTGCAAGTGTTGACGCTGCCCGCGCTGCAGGGTATTCTCCAAGTGCATGCACACAGAAATTATTAAATGTCAAGTAGAATATAGGGGAATAGCGGCAATAGCTGTCGTTTCATCTAAACAGGGCAGGGGAGAGGGGCTTCGCCTGTGGCACAAAAATCGCTATATATCCAAATGGGGGATACAAATTGTTTAAAATTGTTCTATAGCCAAAAATAGACAAGTATGCAAAATGTTCGGTAAATGTTCGATCTGTGGAAAAGTTCCATGGAACGTATATATTGTCGCAAAAGGTACATTTTCGGACATACCGTATAGCGTATCCCGCTGCACCGGGCATCCCTTCCCCACTATACGCAAACAATTTTCTTTTTTTTGTTTCTTCTGTTGCGTATCGTGTAATATACTTCCCGATTAACTTCCCTTTATGCAAACAATTTCCGTACATTCTTTTCTCTTCAATCCGTCCTATGCTCACTTTATATAAAAATTAGGTACTCCAGTACCTGTGATTTCGTATACGCGATTATACGAGCTCGTATTTATTTCTTTGAACGCAGCTCTCGGATTAAATAGCGAATGATATAAAACATTGCGTAAAATGGACCCCAAATTGGGAGGGTCTTCTCTGCCCACTCTTCAAACGGTGCATCTGGATCAGGAAATGCCATACTAGCGGTAGAATGATAATCCAACCATTCCGGCAACAATAGCTAGTATCAAGAT
>DATIIA010000068.1:0-11284 GCA_035480115.1 Candidatus Anderseniibacteriota bacterium
TTGTTTAATAGTAAATACTTGAGAAGCATCCCCTAACGACCGGCATGCAGAGTTGATATCGGACTGATCCTGCGATGTAAGAGGCGCAGGATATATAATCAGTTTTTTGTATGCGTCCGTCTGATCCTGGACCGTAAAAGTTGTTGAATTAGTAACAACCTTTCCGCTTTGTGTTCTCCCCTGAAATGTGAGCGTATGGCTTCCAGATGCGATCCCAGAAGATGCAAGCTGGCCGCTTATCACTGTATGGAGCAATGAAGAATGTTGAAAATTGTCTGTCTGCGTAAGAAGATAACGAGAAAAAAGCGAAATAAAAACAAACACAACAATACCCACAAGAAAGATACTTCCGATCCAAACCGCATACATTCGAGGAAATGCCATATTGAACTCTAGTATATCAGATGACTAACGATCGAATAAGCTGAACTAATTCTGGAAATGTTTCCTGCCTGAAATGCCCCCGATCTCTATAGAGCATGATATGAGCGTTCGGAAATTTTCTCTGATATTTCTCATTCTCTTCTAATGGAACAATGGGATCATCTTTACTATGAAAGCAAAATATCTCTCCTGCTTGCTCTTCAAATAATTCTAATGATTCAGGAAGCGCAAAATCATGCAATGATTCAACCGTAGACGTATGGTCAAATGGCGCAGCGATAAGGATAACAGCACGAAGCTTTTTTTGAATCCTATGTTCTGATAGATATTTTACAAGAAATATTCCTCCTAACGAGTGCCCAATTATAATAGGGTTGCCCTTTAGTAATGATATACATCGCGTAAACCAGATACTCCATTCAATATATTTTGCATTTCCTCCATTGGGCATATTCGGCACGAGGACCTGAAATGCATTTCCTAATTCATGCGGAAGGGAAAACCTCCAATCAATACACTGCGTGAGAGTTTCTACCGTCAATTCACGTGTCTTTATAAAATCCAAATACTGTTGATAGGTATCAAACGAAGTTCCTCCATGCACTACCAGCACATGCTGCTTCATGTGTATGGTATATATCGCGTTATACAAAGGAGTCAAGAAAAAATAAAAAGGACGCATCTACAAAGAGTATGCGCCCGTTTGGTTATCTTAGCGCTCTGTTAATTGGACTTGTGCATTCACGTACCTAATCGCATTCTCTACAGCCGGAATTTTTATTCCTAATTCATTGAGCACTTGAAACGCTTTGCCATCTTGTACTATTAATAATCCGAGAAAAAGATGCTCCACCCCAACATGCTCACTCATGAATTGGCGTGCTTGCTGAACAGCGTATTTACGAACATGTTTGAGAATCGGTTTTTCGGACATCCCCTGAATAATGATTGAGGATCCTCTCGGAGAAAGAGTATAAATTCTTCTTTGGATCGCGTTTGTTTCAACGTTGAATCTCTTCAACAGCATTACAATTACAGGATAGGGAATGAGTGCCATAAGAACATGTTCCGTTTCAACATATTCACTGCTTCTATCTGATGCGATTTGACAGGCCAATCTCATCACGTAATCTACTTCATCCCGAGATGACGTTTGCATTTTGTTCCCCTATATAAAGTGAGTGTACGTCTTGTCGCCCTATGTTGTATGTACTCTTTATTTTACCGTTGTCAAATGCCCTGCTAAGAACGAGAATAATTGGCCTAGAACGGGCAACCCAGTTAATTTCCCTATAATAACAGCAGCTAATGCAACTAATAATCCCGCTCCGATAGCAGTACCAAAGCCACTAAAAATTCCACGAATAAATGTATTATGCCATCGCAAGCTTTGATTCAATTTTTTTAATTGCTCTGTAGCAGCTTGTATCTCTGGCATATCTTGCTTTTGATCCATAGCGAATTACTTATTATTTCCAACCCCGCTTAAAACAACAAGAAAAAGTATGATCGTTATACAGCCGAAGAATAAAAGAGTTTGAAGAAAATATTCGACTGCTTCTTTTTTCTTTCCATCAAAATAAAGTCGGATAGGCTGACTAACAAAAAGAAACCCCATAACAGCAGCGGAAAACGTAAACAAAGAAAGAAATGCAATCGGCGCAAGAAAATTATTATCCGGACCCGCATGTTTAGAAACATAATTCATACCCAATGCAATAAGAACAATATACAAAATCGCAGCAATTGCATTTATAAATGGGTGAGTTTTCATATAGCCTATTGTATCAAAAGAAAAACCTCTTACAAGAATATTGTAAGAGGCATAATTCAGGAGGTAGGATTCGAACCTACAACCTTCGGAAAAAATAACTAGGTTTTCCTTCCGGGCAAAAGGAGTATGGAGTGGATCTGAATTCCTTTAAAATCTTCAATCAGCTTCCACCCACCCATCGCAGGAGAATGATCACTAACTCGAACCCTCTCCATTCCTCCGTCTTTTCTCCTGAGCGTATAATAAACAGTTTCATTCCTTCTGCATCGGTTTTTCTGGAACACCGAGCGAGGATGCTTCGCCCATTCTTCTTCTAATCTTTTACAAGCTGCTTGAATCTCAGCAACTACTTTTTGAGGCAGCAGAAGAGGCACGTTCTTATTCCTTTCGTGTAACCATTGGTAATACAAAGAGCAGTCGTATCTTACTTTGCTTTTTTGTTTATGTCAATACCAAAAGAAAAAGCCCAGTCGTCCAAAAACGAAAGGGCTTGTATAAAAATCATTTGCCAATCCTTAAGTGAAATATCAGGTTATCACAAGTAATAAGCAGGGTACACGGAAATCGTAATCACGGATGCGCATAGTATCCAAACAATGCATATCCAGAACGGAAATCCGAATATCCTTACAAATACGTTCTCATGAGGTAAAGAAGGAAGGGCGAGCAAACATGCGAAACATAGCGCGATCAACGATCCACCCCCGACCATGCTCGCAAGAACCCAATTTCGATGAGGGAAGAAAAATAATGAGGCAGTGCCCACTGCCGTGCCAAAGATCATACACACCCAAATAATCACAGTGACAGCTTCCAAGAATAGCCAATACAGAAAACTGGCGTACTTTTTTTCGATTATTGTCATTTGGAATTTTCCTTATTTGAAAAGGGCGAACAGAAAACAGCGTATGGCTATCGTAATTCCAGTTACCTATATTGTCGAGTGGAAGCTCGCGAAGCTGGCAATAAGGTTGGCAGCAAATAAAGAGTGTAAAGTAGCAAAGTAAAGTACAAAAAAAAGGGCGTTCTCACTGAAGTGATAAACGCCCGAATATTGCTGACTAACAACGCCTTTCTTTCTACTACGGCCGAATATTTTCAATACCCTTGTTGCTTGCGGCCGAGAAATCCCTGGTGTAATTCCAGCTTTTCCTCAAGTCCTCATGGATCCATCCATTTTGAGAAGGACAAGCAGATCCAAGCAACATTACCATTCCCATTCCTAAAACGCAGATGATCAGAAACGCAAAGAGCATATTTTTCTCCGTTGTTCAAGAAAACCACGCAAAACTGAATTTTACCATTATACTCTCATTATACTTATTTGTCAAATCTATTCGTAATATTTGAATGTTTAAGATTAAAGAAATGGGGTTGGTTTTTTGATAAAAGAAAAGCTCGCGATCAAAAATATCCTGATGCGAGCTATGTTGCTTGTTCTCGATTGTTACACCACAAGCTTCTCTAAAAATGCACGCTGTATATTTTCCGGGATACACAACGCGAGACCGTCTCGAGATTCTAATATCTTGTGCAAGGGCAGATACATCCAACCGTTATAATTACCTGCAACGTACTTGAACATACCACGGGGCGTCATCCTGCATCGTTCTGCATAGACTGAAAATGAAAGATGACGATCCGTGAGCACCATCCAAAGGAAGAGATTCTTCCCCTCTTGAGTCTCCATTAATGCAACGACCCTATTGAGTGCTTGCAATGCTTCTGTATACTTTTCTAGTTGACGAAAATATGGCGGATACTGTTTCAGCTCTTTGATAAAAGCTTGATAACGAGGTCGCACAAATCTTTCAACTCGCTTGGCTGCGTGATTAAAAAACTCAGTCATATCTCCTCCCCTTACGTTCGAGTAGTATTGTCAAAGACCACTTGTTTATTCTGCATTTTATTGAATTTTTTTCAACTCTATTCGTATTATGTTCGTAATATTTTGCTTAGTAGATTTATTGGTGAACATCACTCGATGCGGTTGGCACACGGTGCGAATGGATGTAGTGAAGATGGGATTGATTTTCGGTTAAAAGAAAAATCGCCATACTCCTTTCGGAATATTGGCGATCGTTTGTTGATTCTACACTTTCCAGAAAATCACTCATACACACAGTGCATCCCAGCGCATCATTGAATGGAGTGTTCCGCCTTGGTACTGCAAACAGGATACCCTGCAACCACTCTTTCCGCCGATCTTTGCCAGTAGTTGCCCAGCGTTTAAAGGAACGTTTTCTTCAGAAAGTTTTGCAACTGAAAGGTTGTGGAATATTGCGGCACATATCCATTCTAAGGAAGTTCCCTCTTGATAATCACGAGAGTCATCATTTGGTCTTCCTGCAAGAGCAGTCAGTGCAACGCTTTCACATAGTTTTGGGAAATAGAACTGGAAAAGATCCTCTCTTCCAAAAATATCGAGAGCACAGTGCATGCGACCATTTCCGAGATAGGCGAGAAACAACCCACCAACTGTTCGATCAGGAAGCGGAGCAAGTGTCATTGGCTTAGTGTAATCTCCGACACTTCCACGTAACTGTTCAATGGTGTCTCCATGACACATCGTTTCACTCATGGTATGAGTTGATCGAGAAATATTCGCAACTGAATTCCAAACCTGTCCCTGCCCTATCTCATTCGTACCAGTGAAGACTTGAGAACATGTAAGGGATTCTCCAGTTGCAAATTTCTGACCAGTTGATGGTTGCCATCGGCTGTGCTCTACGCAACGAACTGGCAAATCGCCCGAAGCATACGCAGAAACGAGAACACTCATCGGTAGCGCGCGATCTTGTCCACCGCCTCTCAGGTATGTACCTGGCACTCCAAGCACCAGCTGAGAAGATAAATTGGTAACACTGAGCGATTGAACGGTGCATGTTTCTTTCACCGTAACCGCACCACTTTCCACTGCGGTTGCAAGCGGAATACACGAAACTGGATGTTCAGGCACTCCGCGAACAATCCTAATTGGGATAAAGACCAGATTGCGAATGTGCCGCAATTTGTTCATCCCTAAACGTAAGTTGGTAAGGTTCTGGATTACTGAGGCTTGCAATTGACCCGTCATGGCGTTCTCCTTCAGAACAGAAACTGATCGAAACAGAAGCTATCCTACTTCAAGGATGCTACGCAGAAAAGGAATGTCAATGAGTATTGAAACAGAGGCTTAAATTATGGTATTCCTTCCCGATTTCCACAGGACAGCAGAACACAAGTGGACATCGCTCGATGCCGTTGGAACACGCTAGTGAGGGAGATTGTGGAAATGGGGTTGGTGTTTAAGTAAAGAAAAAACCACAGGCCGGAGCGTGTGGTAAGAAGAGCTACAAAAGGAGGGCTGGAGTCAATTAGGCTAGAACCACCGGCAACAGTAGCGAAATTGCCGTCTCGGGCCTACGACTAAGGGGTTGTAGCGAAGGACAAAAACAACCACGAAGCATGGGCAGGCACTAGCCAATGCCAACAATCCAAAAATCCACGCCAGGTCCACCGACGGAAGCAGCAACCTGAATAAGGAGAGAGGAGGATGCAGGCCAATCATCTGCTCCAGCAGCATAGGAACGAAAAGGCTCACCGAATACATGCCCATCCACAAATTGATAAAAGTGCTGACATCTGCATTGAACCAGTCCATTTTTTTACTGCCATCAAATGGCGTCAGTGTCATCTGGGTACCAGCCATTGCCCTTACTCCCTGTCTTGAGTAAAATGTGCATTCTCAAACCCCAAGCCCACCATAGGCTTGACGATGTATCATAGAAGAAATAGTAAGGTACGTCAAGTGGTGGACATCGCTCAATGCCGCTGGAATACGGTGCGAACGGAGATATATGAAATGGGAGTGGTGTTTAAATAAAAAACCACTACAACAATCGTGTAGTGGCACAAGGTAATGATGAAATAGAGACAACTAGTAAATTTTCCAAGGTTTCTCGACTCTAATCGTCATCCCATTTGCAGAAGTATTTTTGTTCGCGTTTGGATCTTTGTCAGTCCAAAGCAAAACTTCCGTACGAGGTTGCAGTCCATGGTCGCTGCATATCCCGTTGTATCCAATAACATACAGCTCCTTGAATAATCCCCAATTCTGCCAGATTATTTTAGGAAGACAGAAGCACATTCCGAGCGGAGGAAGGTAGGGCAAATCAATTTCCAGACTAATCTTACTTCCTTCCCTACCATCTTCACTTTTAAACATTACCTTCTCACCAGAAAGATCCAGGACAAAGAAAAGCCTCATAAAACTGTTCCTTTAATATGGAATGATCAGTCACATCAACAACGAAAAATAATGATCCTAATTTAGACTTCTGTCAAGTGGTGGACATCCTCTAAAAGTCGTTAAACCAGAAGAGATAGATATTGAGAAGTTATTTGAGGATATCAAAATAGTTGCGATGAGGATTGGGGGCATAAGAAAAACCTGTGGTAAAGAATCTTACCAACAGGTTTTGTTGTTCTGCTCTTCTGTTACGCGCGACGTCGCTCAAGAAATTCTCGAACCGCCCTATTCACCAAATTGGAGACTGTGCGACTCTCTTGTTTTGCAAGCTCTTCCAATTTAGCCTTGCTGTGAGATGATGTACGAAACGTAGTAACGACTTTGGATTTTTTGACTTTCAAATTATTAGCAGTCATCTTGATTATTCCTTTCTCGAATTCTTCTTGGAAGGATAAATGATGAGGAGCATCAGAATAAGTCCGAGCACTTCTCCTCCAACGATGATAGAAACACTGAATACAGGTGGCCAATAGAGCATCTGATACCCTACAGCCTCTGCGACATGCGAAGAAAGCATAATGACAGCAACAAGCACCATGTAGCCAATCAAGCGACGCATACTTTTCTCCTGAAAAGAGCTGACTTTAAGTCATGAGTTCGATACAGCAGTAATGACTATATATAATTTCCTTTCTATTTTGTCAAATAAGTGCAAATCGCTCAATTAAGTATTATTAGACTATTATTTGCTTGAGATGATGATATAATTATCAATATAAAACCTAGAGAGATGAATAAAGTACCTAAAAACGCAGTTATTATTTTGAGTATCATAATACTTGCTTTTGGTATTTATTACTTTATAAGTCATAAGCCCAAGATAAATAATATAGTTTCCAATTCTAATCAAACTAATCTTGCAGTTAATTCAAGGACATTCACAGCTGATGATCAAGGTGGAAACTTAAGTTTTACATATCCAGTAGATCTTGTTGCTACGGAAAATAGTGATGGGTTTATCACTATTAAAAACTCAGCTGGAGAAACAGTGGCCGACTTGACCGCCGTTACTGGCTCCCTTGAAGACAACGTTAATTTTATTGTAAACACGACCAATAAATGGTTTCATACAGTTCCAACAAAAACTCAAATTAAAACTAATACTAATCTAACTTGCACAAAGTTAGTCGGAACTTTTGATAGCAAGGTTGGTTCTTTTAATTCTCATCTCAACAACAGCCATCTGGGACAAAGCGGCTCTGTATATGTATGCGAAAAACCGCTTGTTCTTGATTTCTATACCAACGGCAATAACGCATTGGAAAATAACCTTAAATCAATTCTAAATACGCTAAAATAATAACTAAAGTAAACATCGCTCGATGCGGTTGGAACAAGATACGAACAAGCATTAAGGAAATTGAAATGGATTTTTGGTTAAAATAGACAATAGACTGGGGGTAAGATATTCTAAAAGAGTGAACAGTATTCCCCAAGCCTCTGCTGAGCAGCCACTCTTAGTGCTTAAGCCAAAATTTATCTTTTCACTGTTTCTGCTGTCCCTTATCGCAAAAGAAGCATTTTTTGCTATTTGGGCAACGATGTTCTTAGGTATAATGGGAGTTTTTGTCATGACCTTTATTAACGTTGCCTTCCACCTAAGTTTTCCTCTTTGGCTACCAGCTTTGGTTGCTTTTCTTGTTGCTATTATTGGGGTACCAATTATTAGCTATATTCTTAGCGCCCAAAATTACAAAAATACAGAGTACCGTTTCTATACGAATCGCTTAGAATACATGGATGGTTTCATTAATTTACAAATGAAATCATTGGAGTATCAGAACATTACAAGCGTCAGTATTAGGAAAGGATTTTTTCAGCGCATGTATAATGTTGGATCTCTGGTTTTAATTACTCCTGCTGTTACCATGTTATCTAATACAAATCTGGGAAGTTTGGCTGGAGCAATCGTACTCGTTAATATTGAAGATCCAGAAAAAATATATCAGTACATCCAAGATATTTTATCTAAGGGAAAACAGAGTTGAATTTCCTAATTTCTAAATATTCCGCTTTTGTTATTACCCTCAAAGAATTAGATAAAAGAAAAAACGGACGAAGCACAAGGCTCTTCGTCCGAAGCATGTGTGAGATGTTTCACTCTTCCTCTAGGATTACATGCAAATCCGTGAGCACCTATGCTCACCTGCTGTTTCCCTTACTGTACGTGATAAAGTGGGTTCCTCGCCGATTAGCTGCCTAGGCATCACCACCGAGTCGTTTACAGCAACGTCACTTCTTAGTAAGGGTGCTACGGCCTCTTTTTGCTTCCTGCGACAAACAGCAGTTACGTCGTGTAGTAAAAGAGCAGAAGGCGACGATTTGTTCCTTCTCGTGCTCAGTACTAACAGCCAAACTTGGCTTCTAGGAAAGGCCTTCGAAATCGTCATTATCAGGAGATGATTCTTTTCATCATGCACCTCCTTTCAAGAATCATTATATATGGAATATGGGATTTAAACAGTGGACATCGCTCGATGCGGTTGGAACACTTTAAGAACAGAAATTATGGAGATGGGATTAGTTTTTGGGTAAAAGAAAAAGCTCTGAACGATTGTGTGGTCAGAGCTTGGGTTGAGCAAGGCATTACCTTTCAATAATGAATGCCTTTGATGTAGGACTGTGAGATATTAGGGAAGCCTAGTCCGGAGCTACCGATTCCATCATCATATACCGTGTCATCACTGCCGGCAGACTTTGGGGTGGGTGCTTTCTTTTCCACATCTTCTGATAAATCTGATGCGTTACCGGTTGATGGAGGAAGCGAAGAAGGTTTGCGATCTTTCTTTTTTGCCATGGCAAGGACTTTCTTTTGTGCGGGAAATGAACAAAACTAACTCCTATTCTTGAGTTTCAAGTACATTTTGTCAACGGGGTGTGGTGGACATCGCTTGAAAATCGTTAAACCGAAAGAAATGAATATTGAGAGGTTCTTTGCGGATGTGAAGGTATTTGAGATGAGGGTGAGGGAGTTTGATCAGACAAAACCCATTTCTTGACAATCTAATATAGATATACTACATTATTAAGTTTCAGTTACGGTATGTTCAATGAAAACCAACACCACATAAGGTATTCTGCTCACCTTTTCTAAGAGTAGTACGAGTTCAATAGAAAGAGAGAAATATGCTATTACAAGGGATCGAATGTGACATCTGTAGACATCAATGTCCACAGGAGGAAATTATAACAGAGGGAGATAAAAGGTGGGACAAATTCTCAGCAGGATTTGCCTCCCAAACCGAACCAATGGCAAAGGACAAGGATACTTGCCCGGGTTGTACCGAAAGGGTCACTACTGGACTTAGAAGGTTGTTGCAACCTGTCCAACAGAGCTCCACGCCACGCAGCAGATTACCAATCGCCTCGGGTGCATCATCAGTACCCATGATTTCAATTGATGCTGTAGAGAAGATCCACATTCTAGCAATCCTGGATGCTCTGGGTTGGAACAAGTCCCAAGCTGCACAGATTCTCGAAATCGAACGTTCAACCCTCGATCGGAAGTTGAAGAAGTACGGAGTAGAACGTCCTCGTCCAAGCTCAGAATGATTTTCCATCAAATATTTTATCAAAAAACATATCACCGTTCCAGGAGGGAACGGTTTTTTATTACTCGCCTAAAGATAACCTTCCCGATTCCTTCAGGACAGCAGGACAGAAGTGGCCATCGCTCAATGCCGTAGGAACACTTTGATATTGGAAATTAGGGAAATGGGGTTGGTATTTATTGTAAACAAAAACCTCGGTCATTCCATCACATAGAAAAGTTGAACTATGGATGGAACGCCGAGGGAAGAAAACGATGGTTGTGTTAGGCAGGGTCAACCCATTTCACACCGAGAACATGAGCAACAGATTGGCAGATGAGACGAACTGTGAATACATCACCTACAGTGGACTCCTGCAATCGAACATGCTTCCAACTCGGAATGAAGGAGAAGGAAGTTCGTATCCTGCCAAATATCTCTTCATCAAGTTGGTTATTCAGTCCCATGCCGCCACTGTAGTCAGGAGGAAAAATCTCCGCACGAGGAATTCTGATGCCCAGTTTCTTTTCCAGGCGAAACACAAGATCGAGAAAATCAATCGATTCTGCGCCCAGATCGGAAGTCAGGCGTTGTCCTAAGGAGATCTCAATATCATCATCCAATGAAAGTGTTTCAATGAGCGATTCTTTCATCAGAGCGACAATTGTCGCACAATCATGGATAGGAGTCACTGAAACCATGGAGCACTCTTCCTTCTTTCTTTGTGAGAAATGAACGACTGAAACCTTACGTGCCTTGTACTATGTTCTTGGAGATGTTGTCAACAGCGGACATCACTAGATGCCGTTGGAACACTTTACGAACAGAGGTAGTGGGGATGGAGTTGATTTTTGGGTAAGAAAAAGAACCCTTAACGCTCTGAACAATCAGAGAGGTTCGTACGGGAGCAAGGCTCCGGAAGAATCATTGCCAACTTACTTCGATGGGCTTTGGATGCACAGTGGGATCACTGCAACGAAGAGTTAAAACATGACTCTCTTCACCACAAGTAAAGATGGCACGCATTTCGTCTTCATTGGGCACTTCGAAACTTACATCCCACTTGTCTTGTTTTGGTAAATTGAGTGGAAGCGGTCTAAAGGGATGCTGTGGCTCCAACCAAGAAAATTCCTTCCCCAACTCATTCTTGATTCCGATTTGAATAACTGTTCCTGCAGATTCAACTTTCACTACTTCATTTTCGAATGTGAGAAGCTCGTATTGCTTTCCTACCAGAGCATCCATTAGGCTTCCTTCCATCACTCATCTCCTTATTCTGAATTAATTGTTAAAGGAAGAGATAAC